>CAXNJC010000088.1:0-6109 GCA_964202525.1 Pirellulales bacterium | reverse complement strand
CGCGACCCGGATCTCGTAGCCCTTCCAGCTCTTGCCGGCCGGGAGGCTCGAGGTCTCGAAGGTCCGCACGTCACCGGTCGAGGCGGTGGCGTTGCCGGCCAGCCAGACCTTGGCGTCGGCCGGCACCCGGAGGGTGACGGTCGTCTTCGGGGCCTCGATGGCGGCCGAGAACGACACGTTCGACCGCTGTCCGGCGGTCAGCGAGACGACCTTCGTCGACTCCTTGCCCGCGCCGTTCGCCATCTTGACCACGAACTCGTACTTCTGGCCCGACACGAGGCCCCGCGACAGGTAGCGGCGTACCGCGCCCTGCGAGGTGGTCTTCGTGCCGTTGACGTAGATCGTCGCATCGGTGGGCACCTCGACGACGAGCAGCGCACCATCGGCGGGCACCGTCTCGCGGGAGGTCGAGTCGAGCATGCCGGGCACGGCCGACGGCGTGCCGATGATCTCGCCGCCGGTCATCGACGGCGTCTCGTCGATCACGCGGTACGACTCGATCGGCATCGCGGACGAATAGCCCTCGACGACACCCGAGGTGGCGTAGCCGCCGTACGAACCGCCGGCCGAGCCACCCGACGAGCCACCCGACGAGCCGCCCGACGAACCCGACGAGTAGGCGTAGGAGTAGGAGCCGCCCGACGAACCGCCCGACGAACCGCCCGACGAACCGCCGGACGAGCCGCCGGAACCGTAGCTGCCGCCCGACGAGCCGTGCCGATAGGCCCGCATGGCCCGCTTGTAGGCGTGGTGCGAACCCCAGCTGCCGCCCGACGATCCAGACGAGCCATACGACCCGTAGCTGCCGCCGGACGAGCCGCCGCCGTACGAGCTGTAGCTACCACCGGACGACCCGCCGGAGGAACCACCCGACGAACCCGACGAGCCGTAGCCGCGGTAGCGGTGATGCCAGCCCGCCTGCACGTCGCAGGCCGCCGCGGCGACCGCGATGAACGACACGATTCCAGCCATCCGGACCCAGCGACGATGCGCCACCATTTCGATCTCTCTCCCGAGGAATTTTGCGATTCGACACCCTTGGCCCCGAACCGATTCGGGGGCCTGCTCACGGGTGCCGCAAAGATAGTTTGCGGGTCAGGTAAATCAAGGAAACTGGGCAAGATATTCCACGCCGCCTCGTGCCGCCGGCCTCGAGCACCCGCGGCCGCGATCGGGCCGCCCGCGGAAAGCGGCCTAAAAACAGCGGTTTTCGCCGGTGATGTGCGGTGCCTTCAGCCGTTCCGACGCTCACCGTCCAGCCGACCGACTCCCGACGAGCGTGATGTCAAACACCAGGACTTCGTTGGGGCCGATGGCTGGCGGCGACCCCTGCTCGCCATAACCGAGGGCCGCCGGCACGTGAATCCGCCACTTTGATCCGGCCTTCATGAGGGGCAGCGCCTCCTGCCACGCGGGCACCACCTCGGCCAGCGGGAAGGTCGCCGGCTCACCCGCGGGATCGGTGGCGTCGAACTGCCGGCCGTCGATGTGCCGTCCGGCGTAATGGGCCGTGACCACGTCCTTGGGCCCCGGCTGCGGCCCGGTGCCCTCCGTCAGCACTTCGTAGAGCAGTCCGCTCGGCAGCACGGTGACGCCCTTCTCCGCAGCCTTCGCGCGGAGATACGCGGTTCCCTTGTCGAGGTTCTCCTTCGCAACGGCCTGCATTCGCGCCATCAGCTCCTGCTGCTTGCGCCGCATGGTCGCCTCGAGGCTGACCATCGCGGCGCGAAACTTCGCGTCGTCGAGCTTCGGCGCGGCGCCCGCGACGGCATCCGCTAGTCCTGCGGCCATCGACTTCGCATCGACGGGCGACCCGAGCTCCTTCTGCTCGGCGAGGATCTGCTGGCCGATCTGAAACCCCATGGCGTAGCCCATGTCCTCGGCCGAAGCGGCCGGCGGCGCCGGGACCGCGAGCGGCTCCGCCTGCTGGGCGAGGGCATTCACCGAGCTCGCGACCGCTGCGATCGCGACGAGCGACACGAATCGACCCATGGCATCCTTTCCTCGAGTGACACGAACGGACGGCACGACGCACGCCGCCGTCCGCAGGCGGCAGCCTAGCACACTCCCCGGGGATCAGGCGCGTTCGCCGGACGTCGTCGGCCGGGCCAGGGCGCCCTTGGTCAGCTCGAGAAACGCGGTCTCGAGATTGACTTCCTGCTCGCGGAGCGACACGAGGCCGTGGCCGTCGGCCACCAGCCGGGCGGCGATCGCCGACGCGTCCGGCACGCCGTCGGCCAGGGCGACCACGACCTCCCCGTCGCGCACCGTTACCGCCGCCGCCTCGGTGCAGCGGTCGAGCGCCCGCGCCGCCGCCTCGGGCGACCCGGTCACGCGAATCCGCACGGTCGGCCGGCCCCGGACCTGCGCCAGCAGATCCTGCACGTTCCCGCAGGCGAGCAGCCGCCCATATTCGATGATGCCCACGCGGTTGCAGATGTCGGCGAGCTCCGGAAGGATGTGGCTCGACACGAGGATCGTCTTGCCCATGCCCTGGAGCCGCTTGAGCAGGTTCCGCATCTCGATCCGGGCCCGGGGATCGAGGCCGCTGGCGGGCTCGTCGAGGAGCAGCACCTGGGGATCGTGCAGCAGCACGCGTGCCAGGCCGAGCCGCTGCGTCATGCCCCGCGAGAGGCTCGTGACGAGCTCGTCCCGCTTGGCGACCAGATCGACCAGTTCCAGCGACCGCTCCGCGACCTGCCGTCGCTTCGGCCCGTCGATCCGATAGGCGGCAGCGAAAAACTCCAGGTACTCGATCACCCGCATGTCGTCGTAGACGCCGAAGATGTCGGGCATGTAGCCGATCGAGCGGCGGATCTCGCGGGGATGCGTGTAGATGGAGTGGCCGCACACGTAGGCCTCGCCCCACGTCGGCGACAGCAGCGTGGAGAGGATCCGGATGGTGGTCGTCTTGCCCGCACCATTGGGCCCGATGAACCCGAACAGGTCTCCCTGCGCAAGCGTGAGATCGAGCGAATCGAGGGCGACGAAGTCGCCGTACTTCTTCGTGAGGTCGACCGTCTCGATCATGGGGCTGACTCCGCGGACACGGGAACCACGATGCGCACGAGCGTGGGGGCCGCGGGCCGCGGCGCGGCCGCGCCGTCTCGCGCCGACAGCCGCCATGACGTGACCTGGCCCGAGGCCGCCACTTCACCGACGAGCACCGCACGGTCCACGGCCAGCAGGGGCGACAGATCGAGGCGGCCCAGGCGGCCGGCAGCGAGGCCCGTGTAGGCGTGGCCTCCGGCCGCGGCGTGGAAGCCGGCCACTTCCATGATCCGCACGACATCGGTTCCGGATGCGTCCCAGCGGGCCGTCGCGTCGCGTTCCTTCACGGCGGCGCGCCGCGTGAGGGCGCTGGCGAGCGAGCGGGGGCCGCGGCCGGTGCCGCAGTCGTACGAGTCGCCCGGATGCAGCGTGCCCACGTCGTAGAGCCATCCGGCATGCAGCAGGCGGCAGCGATCGAGCGGAAACGGGAGGCGATGGGCGATGGTTCCCGCGAGCGTCCGCTGGGCGGTGGCCGTGAGCCGCGAGTCGACGAGATCGGCGGCCACCGTGCCGGACCACTCCGCCTCGAACAGCCGGCTGGCACCGGCGGCGATCGGCACGGCTCGCGGGGCGCCGCGGGTGTCGGCGTAGGCGTAGTCGGCGGCGGCCAGCGACGGATGGGCGATCGCCGAGTCCATGCCCCCGAATCCGGCGCCGGCGTCCGCGAACCACGAGACCGCCGCCTCCGCCGACGACACCAGCCCGGCCGAGGCCTCGACCGACACGTCGAGCCGGTCGTTGTCGGCGGAGAGCGCGGCAGCCCAGGCGGAACCGCGGGCCGTCGCCGTGGTCGCATCGATGTCGACGACCTCCGCGGTCGCGCAGGAAGCCAGCCCCCGCATGCCGCGCGTGGGTGTGAGCCAGAGGGCCGCCGCGGTGAACGCCGCCGCGATGGCCGGCAGCGTGAACCAGGCCAGCCAGGGGCGGGCGGTCGTCCGCGAGGCGAGCCACCAGTCGAGCGGATAGAGGGCGAGCACGTAGAGCAGGCCGAGCCCCGCCAGCAGTTCGAACGACGGCACCCGCGGCGGCCGCGCGGCCCCGGGCGCGGAAAACGTGTCGAGCGCGGACCGCAGTTGGGAGGCGAGATCGCCCCCGCGCGGCCCGCTCCCGGGAGCCGGCTCGCTCCCCTGCCCTCCGCGCCGCTCGATCGCGGCGAAGAGCAGCGACTCGGTTCCAGCCCAGGCGCGAAACGGCGGCCGATCGACGTCGCAGCCGACCCACGTGACGGTGCCGAAGCCCCGGGCGCGACGCACCGCCAGCGGGATGCTCGACGCGCCCTCGACGACGGCCGCCTCCACCACCCCGGTCGCGGGTCCGGTGAACACGGGGATCGTCAGGCTCTCCGCGAACGGTCGCTCGGCGAGGCCCCCGGCCCGGGCGAACGTCTCCACGGCGCCGACGCGACGCAGGGGAACCGAGCGTTCGAAGCGGCCCGGCAGCCACTCGGCCGCCGCGGCTCCGAACTGCGACGCCGACTCGCCCGCGAGCACGACCAGCCGGCCACCGGAACGCACCCAGGCATCGATGCGGGCGACCACCGCTTCGCCGAGTGCCGGGACGGCCGAGCCGCAGACGATGATGACGTCGGCCATGTCGAAGGGAGTCGGCGCAGACCCGGTCACGCCGGCATCGCCGACCGCCACGACGCGGCTGGTTCCCCCGCGTTCACGGTCGACGAGCCGCAGCGCCCGTCCCGCCGCCGGGAGATCGCCGACCACGAGGGCGACGCCGGTGGCCGACGGCACGGCCGTGCCGGTCACGATGCGTTCGACCGTGGCGGCGGGATCACGGCCGCGGTCGAGGTCGATCCGCACCCGATGGCTCGACCGACCGAACCGCACTGCGGTGGACGCCGTGGCCCGACCGTTTGCGTCGCGGTCGAGCGCGAGCGGCGGCGACGCCACGAACTGACCGTCCGGATCCTCGACGGCGACTCGCGCTCGGTCGTCAGCGCCGACGGCGTCGGCCGGCCACGACACCGTCACCGGCGTCCAGGCCCCGACCCGCCATTCGCCGCCGATCCCTATGGCGATGTCCGGCGGGGCGGACAGTGCCTGCACCGGTCCCGCGAGGCCGGCGGCGGCCACGACCAGTGCCGCGATCCGCCCGCCTGTCATGGCTTCTCCGCATCCGGGCAGGTGCAGGCGAACTGGCCGCATCCCGGGCAGCCGGTGCCGTACTTTCGCCGCACCGCGTCCTCCAGATCCACGCCCGCCACGTTGGCGATGGTCGCCAGCCACGCGAGCACGTCGGCGAACTCGTAGGCCTGCTCGTCGGGCGTGCCACTCCGGAGGGCCGTCGCGAGCTCGCCGATCTCCTCGGTGAGCCACATGAAGGTCCCCTCCACTCCCCGCGAGGCATCCTTCTCGTGGTACATCGTGCGGATGAGGTTTTGAAGTTCCCGGAGCGTCATGGTGCCCACCGCTGCATCGTGTGGCGGGCCGCAGTGACCCGCGGCCGGCGAGTCTACAAGAACCGGGGCCGAAAAAGCGGTCATCGTCGTGCGTCGGCCCCGCCGGGTGCCGAGGCTCCCGGCAGCCGGTACGATGACGTCTCACCGGCAGCCGGCTCCACCGCGCCGGCCCCTTCCCGCCCGACGGACGCGTTCGCGCATGAGCAGCCCCCGACCGATCCGGATCTTCGACACCACCCTCCGCGATGGCGAGCAGTCGCCGGGGGCGAGCATGAACCTCGCCGAGAAGCTGGAGATCGCCCAGGCGCTCGTGCAGCTCGGCGTGGACATCATCGAGGCCGGATTCCCGATCGCGTCGCCGGGCGACTTCGAGAGCGTCCACGAGATCGCCGCCGCGGTGCAGGGTGCGACGGTCTGCGGGCTGGCCCGCTGCAACGACACCGACATCGACCGCGCCTGGGAGGCGCTGCAGCCGGCCGGCCTGCCGCGGATCCACGTGTTCCTCGCCACGAGCTCGATCCACCGCGAGTTCAAGCTGCGGATGACGGAGGAGGAGGTGCTGGCCCGCGCCGTGGCCGGCGTGACCCGGGCCCGAAACCACTGCGCCGACGTCGAGTTCTCCCCGGAAGACGCCGCCCGCACCGA
>CAXNJC010000087.1:0-6127 GCA_964202525.1 Pirellulales bacterium | reverse complement strand
AGCAGGCGATCGATCAGCCCGGGCTTGAGGTCGGGGAGGGCAGCGCTGCCGACCACGATCACCTGGTCGACGTTGGCGACGATGACATGCCGACGACCGCGGCTGTCGCGGGAGAGCGACGTCGTCCGCGGCTCGATCGACTGGATCGTGCCGTCATCGCCCAGGCCGCGGACGCGGACCCAATCGCCCGCGGCCAGCGGGTGCCGCTGGTCGGTGGCGACCGTGCGCAGCAGCCGACGCATGGTGCACCGCACCACGCGTCCGTCGTCGGCTTGCACCAGGCTCTCGAGGCCGTGCACGTTGAGCACGCGGCCGCGCCAGACGGCTCCCGCGGCGGGCTCCACCGGGAGCCCGTCGATTCGGTCGTCCGCCGGGTCGGTCGTGACCACGGTTCGCTTGCGGGTGAGGTCGCCCTTGCCGGAGATCCGCTCCGAGGCCGCGTGGTCGGCGGCGGCATCGAGATCGCCGCCGAGCCTTCTGGTGAGATCCCCGGCCCGGCGGCGCGTCGAGCGGTTCTTGCGGAACTCGACGCGGAGCTTGCGGGGTTTGGCCATGCGGCGGCGGTCAGGTCGCGGGACGACGTGGGCGGGCGGGCGGTGCGGGGTGGCGATTCTCGAGCCCCGCCGACTCCAGCAGCGAGCGGCCGAAGATCGATTCCTGGGGAGACTTCTCCTCGGCTGCCACCACCGCGCCGAGCCGCGCCGGCTCGTACGCGATCTCATAGACGTGCTTCGCCACGGCGAGTTTGTCGCCGGGCTCGAGCCGCTGCTCCGTGACGCGGACGCCGTTCACCTTGATCCCGTTGCTGCTGCGGAGGTCCTTGACGGTCCAGAATCCGTCCGCGAGCGAGAGTTCGCAGTGCGATCCTGACACGTTGGGAAAGCGGAGGACGATGTCGGCGCTCTCCCGCCGCCCCACGATGAGGAGGGGCTTGAGGAGCGGAATCGGATCGCCGCCGCCGACGGGAAGAAGTTCGCCGTACACCTGAGAGCCGTCCACCGGAAGTGTGATCGAAGGGCTCAAAAACCCCTTCTTGGAAAGGTACGACCATGGTTCGGCGCGGTCAAGGCGGCGGACGGCGACGACCGCAGGTAGAATCACGGCGAAGCGACTGGAGCGGACCGGGTGATCGCCGGCCGCGAGGTGTCGTCTTGGTAACGCCAGGACACGGCTCGCGGCGGGAGGAAAGTCCGGGCTCCGGAGGGCACGATGGTGGGTAACGCCCACCGGCCGCGAGGTCAGGGACAGTGCCACAGAAAGCAAACCGCCTGCGGGGCTTCGGTCCCGTCGGTAAGGGTGAAACGGTGAGGTAAGAGCTCACCAGCAGGCCGGGTGACCGGACTGGCTCGGCAAACCCCATCGGGAGCAAGGCCAAGCAGGAAGAAGTTCGCCCCCGTCCTTCGGGGCGGGGCGACGCGGGGCGGCCCGTCCCGCACCCGCTTCCGGGTCGGCTGCTCGAGGCCGCGGGCAACCGCGGTCCTAGAGAAATGGTCGCCGTCCGCCACGCGAGTGGCGGAGACAGAACCCGGCTTACAGGTCCGCTCCAGTTCGCTTCCATTCCCGCACGGCACCCGGCCCCGCCCTCGGAAAGCCTAGCCGGCCGCCGCCGTCTCTCTGGCGAGGTCCCGATGCTCCTGCTCGTCGAGCAACTTCATGAGCTTGGCGATACACAGCGAGTTGATGCTCACGTGCATCTGCTCCGCCTCGCTCTTGAGGGTCTCGTGGAGCGACTTCGGCATCCGGACGGTGACGACCCGCTGGCTCTCCCGCTGGGCCTGCCGGGCATTCTGCCGGGCCCGCAGGTCGTCGAGCATCTCGCGCACGCGGGCGTACTCCGGGGAGCACTCGAACCGCATCAGGGCGTCGGCCTCCGAGAACGTGCGGCGGACGATCCCATCGACCCCGAGCACCTCCCGGAAGAACACCACCCACTCGGGATTCATCGCGTAGAGCCGTTCGGCCACCTCGAGGACGGCGGTCGCGGCGTGCGTGACGGACTTCGAAGGCCGGAGTGGCTTGGTCGGCATGGGAGTCGGAATCCTTCCGCGGGCGATCGGGGCAGCGGCCCACGCCGCTGCCGTCGCGGTCGCCCCTCGGCCCGGGCCGAATGTGGCGAATGCAACGAGAGACTCTTTGCCACCGGTCAAGCGACAGCATGAAGTGCTTGCTGAGCAACGACTTACGTCGCCTGCCGAATGGCTGACTTCTTTTGTGGCACGAGTGCCGCTCAGGAGGGCAGCGGGTTTGCTGCCTGCTTTGTAGGCAGCCCCTCGGGTTCGCGTTTCCAAGGTGTCCGGCCTCGTTTCGGCCGAGAAACGGCGGTCACGGCGAGGCCGACCGGTCGAGACTTGGCTCGGCGGCCCGCACGATCGTGGTGGCGACGGCCGCGGCGATGTCGGCGTCGGTGACCGTCTGGAGGCCGCGCCAGGCGGGCACGCCGTTGACCTCCAGGACGACCGGGCCGGTGGGGGTGGGAACCAGGTCGATGCCGGCGACGACCGCGCCGACGGCAGCGGCCGCGCGGCGGGCCAGGTCCACCATGTCGGTGGTCGGCGCGACCGCCTCGGGGCGGCCACCGAGCGAGAGGTTCGTGCGCCACTCCCCCGCCGCCGCCACCCGCCGCATCGCGAACGCGTCGTCGCCGACCACGAGGATCCGGAGATCCCAGCCGGCGTGCGGCAGGAACTCCTGCACGTAAACGGTTCCGGCGAGACCGCTCGCGAAGGCCGCGGCGGCGTCACGAATCCGCACGATGCCCCGCCCGCGCGACCCGAAGAGCGGCTTGGCCACGCAGTCGCCCCCGAACGACTCCCACGCCTCGCGAGCCGCGGCCGCGGTCTGCGCCACCCTCGTCCGCGGCACCGGCACGCCGGCCCGGGCGAGCATCGCCAGCGAGAGGTACTTGTCGATCGCGATCTCGAGCGCCCGGGGCCGATTCACGCACGGTGTGCCGCGGGCTTCCAGCTCCGCGAGCGCGTCCATGCGAAACACGACGTCTTCCAGGCGAAGGCCGGCTCCGCCGACTCCCGGCATGCCGCGGACCGCCACCACGTCTGCCGTCGCCAGGGGGACGGGCTCGAAGGCGGGGCCGTCGGGGGCGATGGCCGCTCCGATCGTGCGCCACGAGACCACGTCGGTCGCGTGGCCGCACCGCTCCAGGGCCTCGGCGAGTCGCGTGACGTGCCAGCCGCCCCGCTCACCCAGGATCGCGACCCGCATCGTCACCGTGACCCGCCGGTGGTGAAGGAGTGGGCGACGATCGCCGGGGCCACGCCGCCGAACCGCTGCGTGAGCCCCGTCTCCACGTTCACGAACTCCAATTCCGCGGGCGCGAATAGGGCCGGATCGATGGCGTAGAAGTCGCGGCCGGCGCGGTCGAAGGCGGCGAGGAAGGGTTCGCCGTACGAGGTCGAGCTGGCACTCACGCATCGCGGCCCGATCGCCCGCAGGCTCTCGTCGTCTCCGGTGACCTCGAGCACCACCCGCCCGCCGTAGAGGATGGCGTCGTTCGTGCGGCCGATCGCGGTCAGATCGCGATCGGCGATCGGCGGCAGCGGCGCGGCGCCGCGGCCGGCCACGACCCGCGAGAGGTCGAAGCCGAGATCGTGAAGTTTGTGGAGCGCCGTCTCCACCGAGCGGGCCACGATCTGCAGGCCGCCCGCCGCACTCGCGGTGCGGGCCACGAGCAGCAGCAGCCGGTCGGGTTGCACGCCGGCGGCGGCCGCCAGCCGTGCGCAGGCCTCGGCCGGCGGGAGCGCGCCGCACTCGAGCACGCCGACCGCCTGCGGCGGCCGTTCGCGCAGGCCGATTGCATCGTAGACCGCCTCGCGGCCGATCGCGGCCCTGACCGGACCGCTGGCCATGGCGAAGAACCCGTCGTCGTCGATCTTCCAACCCGCATACTGCGAGGCGAGGCAGGCCGCGATGGGGGCGGCGGTGTGCACCACGACGGCCGGCCACGGCTGGTCGGGCCAGGATCCGTTCCAGGCCTCGCCCGCGCGTCCGGCCGGCCGCAGTTCGACGCGGCCGAGTCCGCCGAGCGCCGCCTCAGCCATCACGATGCCGGCCTGCTCACTGCCCGCGGCTTCGACCCCACAGTCGATCACCGCGGCGGCCCCGCGGCGGTGTGCCGCCGTGCCCAGGGCGCCCGGCCGGTCGACCAGCGGCCGCGCCCGTTCGTAGGCCGCTTCGTTGAGTGTCATGGCGGTGCTCCGAGACGCGATCATAATGCTGTCCGGGAGCGCGGTCGGCAACGTCGGGCCGTGCCGGGCCCGGCGGAGTCCCTTTCGGCCGAGGTGAGCGGTGCCCAGCCTGACCGTCGAAAACTACGTCAAGACGATCGAGCAGATCACGACCGGCCAGGAGGGACGCCCCGCCACGACCGGCCAGATCGCCGCAACGCTCGGCGTGTCGCCGGGCACCGTGACGAGCATGCTCAAGACGCTCGACGCAGCGCGGCTGGCCACGCACCGTCCCTACGAGGGCGTGTCGCTGACCAGGTCGGGACGGATGCTCGCGCTGCGGGTCATTCGCCGCCATCGGCTGATCGAGCTGTTTCTGCTGCAGACGCTCGACATGACGTGGGACGAGGTGCACGACGAGGCCGAGCACATGGAGCATGCCGTGAGCGACCTGCTGGTGGAGCGGATCGACGCCTACCTGGGGCGACCCGAGGTCGATCCGCACGGCGACCCGATTCCCCGGGCCGACGCTGTGTCGCTCACGACTCCGGAGAACGGTGCCACCCGCTCGCTCGCAGAGTGCCGGGCCGGCGAGGCCTTCCGGCTCGCCCGCGTGCTCGACCAGTCGTCCGACTTCCTGCGCTACCTCACCGACTGCGGGCTTGGCCTCGGTGCGGTGGGAACCGTCGAGGGCAATCCCGACGGCGCCGGCCTGATGCGGATCCGCGTGGGCCGCACGGGCCTTTCCATCGCGCTCGACGCCGCCGACAAGCTCGTGGTGACCGACGCCTAGGACGACTCCCAGACGCCCGACTGACCGAGGCATTCGTCCACCGCCACGCGGATGCTGCGGGGCACCGCCTGGCCCGCGGCGGCGAGGGCCTCGCAGACGGAGCGGCCGATCCAGCGGGCGATCCATTCCGCCGTCGTGTTGGCGACCGGCATCACCAGGCACTCGTCGGCCGGGAACACCCAGCGGCGGCGGCCGCGGAACGTGACCACCGTCTCGTCGTGACCGTGGGGGCCGGGCCCAATCGCCACCTCCAGCCACGGGTTGGTCGCCGGCAGCAGCATGCGGTGGTCGAGGCGGGCGAGTACGGCCGTGACGGCATCGCGCAGGGCGATGAAGTCGACCACCATGCCGTGCGCGTCGGGGCTGCCGGCCACGTCGACGGCCACGGTCCAGTTGTGGCCGTGCACGGGCTCGCAGACGTCGTCGGTGAGGGTGATGAAATGGCCGGCCGAGAACACGTGGATGGCCTTGTGGAGCCGGACTTCGAAGCGTTCGCTCATGACGATGCCGCCGTGGACACGAGAGACGGCACGAGCGTGCCGCGACGCAGCAGAATATAGAGGGCCGCTGCGACGACGTCGGCCGTGGTGCCGGGATTGAGCCTTCGGGGGGTGCGGAGGGAGGCGTCGAACGCGGCGACGGCGTCGGCCCGTCGGTCCGGCGGCAGCCCGAGGATCGCGGCGGCCCGCGCGGAAACGTCGATCGCCGCGGCCCCGCCGTGGCGGCGGGCGATCAACGAGTCGGGCTGTCGGGCGAGCTGGCGGAGGTGGCACTCCACGATCGCCGGCAGGAGCGGGGTGCCCTCGGCCAGCGCGGCCTCGAGGTCGGTCACCGCGCCGGCGAACAACGCCCCGAAGCCCTCCGCCCAGAAGCGGGCGATCTGGTCGCGGTCGGCGGCCGTCCGCATCGCGGCGCGGAGGTCGTCGGGGGGCGGGCCCTGCAGGTCGTCGCGGGCCACGTGGCCCATGCCGCCGGGCCGAGCGCGGGCGATCGCCTCCCAGACGTCGGCCGCGTCGGCGGCGCCGAGCGTGGCGAGCACGCCGTCCACGGCCGCCGCGTCGAGCGGGATGCCATCGGGCACGGCCGCCAGGGGCGACGTGAGGAGGATGATGCCGAGATTCGCGTTGGTATCGGCGGCCGCACGCGCCGCCGC
>CAXNJC010000086.1:0-6270 GCA_964202525.1 Pirellulales bacterium | reverse complement strand
CGAGAGCCGGCGGCGGACGAACTGCAGGAGCAGGTTCTTGAGGGCGTAGTGCGTCTCCCAGAGCTCGCCCGGGTCGCACTCGTGGATCTTCTGCCAGACGTCGGGCTCGCCCATGCGGCGAAACCAGTTGTGCGGGAAGATGCGGTCGTAGAGCTGCAGCATCTGCCACGACAGCCAGCTCGGCACGTGCACGCCGTTGGTGATGTGGCCGATCGGTACCTCCTCCTCGATCCGCCACGGCCAGAGGTTGGCCCACATCTTTCGGCTCACGTGGCCGTGGAGGGCGCTGACGGCATTGGCCCGCCGCGACATCTTCAGGCCCAGCACCGTCATGCAGAACGTCTCGCCGGGATTGTGGGGCTCCACCCGGCCGAGGCCCATCAGCTGGTCGTGGGAGATGCCGAGGGCGTCGCGGGTCGGCCCCAGGTGCTCCTCGATCAGGTGGTTGTCGAAGCGGTCATGCCCGGCAGGCACGGGCGTGTGCGTGGTGAACACGGTCTGCCGGGCGACCTTGCGCACGGCGTCGTCGAACGGATAGCCGTCGCGCTCCATGCGGCCCCGGACCGCCTCGAGCGTGGCGAAGGCAGAGTGGCCCTCGTTGAGGTGATAGACGCCCGGCACGATGCCCATGGCGCGGATCGCCTTCACGCCGCCGATACCGAGGATGATCTCCTGGCGGATGCGGGTCCGGGTGTCGCCACCGTAGAGGCGGCTGGTGAGCTCGCGATCTTCCGGGGAGTTGCCCTCGACGTCGGTATCGAGCAGGAACAGGCTCACCCGGCCGACGGCCATCCTCCAGACCTTCGCGTGGATCGGCCCGCCGCGGGTGTCCACCTGCACCGTCACCGGCTTGCCGTCGGTGTCGAGGGCGGGCTCGATCGGCAGGGCCTCGACCCGCGACTGGAGATACTCCTCGTGCTGGTAGCCGTCGATGTCGAGCTGCTGGCGGAAGTAGCCCTGATCGTAGAACAAGCCCATGGCGATCAGCGGGATGCCGAGGCCGCTGGCGCTCTTGATATGGTCGCCCGCGAGCACGCCCAGGCCGCCGGAGTAGATCGGCACCGACTCGTGGATGCCGAACTCGGCCGAGAAGTAGACCACCGGCTTCGAGCCCAGCACGCCGGCGTGCACGGTGCTCCAGGTCGACTCCGAGTGCAGGTATTCCTTGAGCCGCCGGTAGGCCTGGTTGATGCGGCTGTAGAGCACGAGTTCGGCCGCCCGGGCCTCCAGACGCTCCGGCGTGAACTCGGCGAGCAGGGCGATCGGGTTGTGGTCGAGCTGCCGCCAACGGATCGGGTCGAGGTCGTGGAAGAGGTTGGTGACCTCCGGGTGCCAGCTCCACCAGAGGTTGCGGGCCAGCGCCATGCACTTGTCGTAGAGGTTCTGCGGCGACAGTTCGTCGAGCCGCGGGGGCGCGGGGGTGGCCGCACCGTTGGTGGGCACTGCCGCCGTGGTGGACGCGACAGCGCGCGGGCTGAAATCATTGGCCTGGCTCATGGGTGCGGGCTCCGAGGGGGGCGGGAGAGGTGGGACACCGTGCCAGAAGGTGGCGAGAGTATACCTAGCTCGACTCCGCGTGCGACGGCCCGCCGCGGCCCATAATCCAGCCATGACGCACCCCTCACCGCCTCCGCCGCTCGCGCTCGATCCGCTCCTCGACTCGCTCGCCCTCCTCGCGGACCGCACCGCGGCGGAGGGGCCGTGGCAGAGCGGGGCGTTCGCCGCGGCCGCGCGGCACGGACTGCTCGCGGCCTTCGTCGCCGAACGCGACGGCGGCACCGGCCTGCAGGAAGCGGCGCTCGTCGACGCGCTCGTGGCCATCGCGGAGCGCTGCCTGACGACCGCACTCGTGGTCACCCAGTGGGCCGCGGCGGTGCGCATCCTCGCGACCGCGTCGGCCGACGTGCGTTCGCCCCTCCTGCCACGGCTCGCCCGCGGCGACGACCCGACCACGGTGGGCATCTCGCAGCTCACCACCAGCCGCCGCCACCTCGGGCGGCCGGCCCTCGCGGCCACCCCTGACGGCAGTGGGTGGCGGCTCGACGGCCTCTGCCCGTGGGTGACCGGCGCCGACTCGACGCGGACGATCGTCACCGGAGCGGCGCGCGACGACGGCGGCCAGGCATTCTTCGTCGTGGCGACCGACGCCGCGGGGCTCACGATCGAGCCGCCCCTCGCGATGCTCGCGCTCTCCGGTAGCCGCACGTCGGCGGTGCGGTTCGCCGGCGTCCGGCCGGTGGCGATGATCGAGCCGCCCACCGCGGGCGGTGCCCGCACCGGTGGGCTCTCGACCTCCGCGCTCGCCGTCGGCGCGGCGCGGGCGGCCGTCGCGGTGATCGCCCGCGAGGCCGCGGTCCGGCCGGGGCTCGCCGGCGTGGCCGCCGAGTTCGCCGGCGAGGTGGACGCCCTCCATGGCCGGCTGCTTACGGCGGCCGACCGCGGCGTCGAATCCGCCGATCGCGATCGGCTGCGGGCCGACGCCAATGGCCTCGTGGTCCGCGCCGCCCAGGCCGCGCTCACGGCGTCGAAGGGGGCGGGCTTCGTGGCCGGCCATCTGGTGGAGCGGCTGGTCCGCGAGTCGCTCTTCTTCCTCGTCTGGAGCTGCCCGCAGGCCGTCGCCGACGCCTTTCTCTGCGACCTCACGTCCTGATCCGGCTCACGCGATCGGGGTTCCCGTCGAGGAAGCGTCACCGCGTGAGCGGTGCAGCTGCACCCGGGGCGACATCGCGGGCACGGGGCCTTGAAACTGGCCTTGCGTCGGCAGGGGCGGACACACGATCCTCCACGCCTTCACGGGCCAGGGATTCGGCCATGCACGCACCACGGTCGCTCGTCATCGTCAAACTGTCGTCGATCGGCGACGTCCTGCACGGCGTGCCGGTGGCCGTGGCCGCAAAGCGGGCCTTTCCCGACTGCCGGGTGGGCTGGGTCGTGGAGGGCCGCGCGGCCGACGTGCTCGCAGGCCATCCGGCGATCGACCACCTCTTCCGGATGCCGCGCGGCTGGCTCAAGTCGGCCGGCCAGGTGCTGTCGCTGCGGCGTCAGCTCCGCGACTTCGCCGCCGACGTGGCGATCGACCTGCAGGGCCTGCTCAAGAGCGGCGTGGCCACGTGGCTCTCCGGCGCCCCGGTCCGCATCGGGCATGCCCGGCCCACGTCGCGCGAGCGGGCCTGGCTCGCCTACACGCATCCCGTCGTCACCTCGCTGTCTCACGTCGTCGAGCAGAACTGCGATCTCCTCGGCCCGCTCGGCGTGGTCGCGTCGCTGCCGGAGTTCGACATGCCGCACTGGCCGGTGAGCCGCCTGCGGATGCAGCAGTGGCTCGCCGCACAGCGGCTGGGCGGGCCGCCGGCGATCATCAACCCGGGAGCCGGCTGGCCCTCGAAGCTCTGGCCGGTGGAGCGGTTCGCGGCGGTCGCCCGCGGGCTGCAGCGTCGCGACGGCATCCCCTGTGTCGTGGTCTGGGGAGGCGACGCGGAGCAGGCCGCCGCCCAACGCATCGTGGAGGAGGCACGCGGGGCCGCCGTGCTCGCGCCGCAGACTTCACTCCAAGACCTCGGCGAACTCGCCCGCCTCGCGCGGGTGTTCATCTCCAGCGACACCGGCCCGCTCCACCTGGCCGCCGCGGTGGGCACGCCCTGCATCGGCCTCTTCGGTCCGGTCGCCGGGAGCCGCAACGGCCCCTACGGTCGCCAGCACGTGTGCGTGGAGCCGCCGGCCGCACTGCGACCGGCCTGGAGCGACCGCAAGGCCGACACGCTGGCGATGGCCGGCATCGAGGTCGATGCGGTGCTCGCGGCCGCGCGGTCGCTGCTCTCCCGGGCGCAAGCCGCCTGACACGGCCTATACTTCTGCGTTCTCCGCAGGAGTCGCCGCATGGCCCGGGCCCGCCGCAACCTCTTCTATCCGCTGCTCGGCATCGTGGGCTTCCTGTTCACGATCACGGCGGCGAGCTACTGCGTCTCCGTGCTCCGGGGCGTGCGGCCGGAGACGGCCGACCGCGAGCCCCACGCGCTCGAGCGGCTGATGGACCGCCACGGCACGACGCTGCTGGTGGTCGAGATCGCCTTGCTCGCCATCGGCACCGTCGGGGCGATCACCGTCGACGAACTCCGCCACCGCGACGTGCGGCGGGCGCTGCGGGACGCCCCCGCCCGGCCCGCGGACGACGACGACGCGCCCGAGGCCCGGTCGTGACCGCGACGGCCGCCGCGAGGATCGCCCGGCTCCGCGAGGAGATCCGGCACCACGACCGCCGCTACTACGTCGAGGCGGCGCCCGAGATCAGCGACCGCGACTACGACCGGCTCGTGGACGAGCTCCGGGCGCTCGAGGCGAAGCACCCCGAGCTCGTCACGCCCGACAGCCCCACGCAGCGGGTGGGCGACGAGCCGGTGCCAGAGCTCGCGCCGGTGCGGCACCGCGTGCCGATGATGTCGATCGACAATACCTACGGCGTCGAGGATCTGGCCGCCTGGGGCAAGCGGGTCGAGAAGCTGCTCGCCGACGCCGGCCACACCGAGCCCGTCGAGTGGGTGCTCGAGCTCAAGATCGACGGCGTGGCGATGTCCATCACGTATGACCTCGGCGTGCTGAAGCTGGCGGCCACGCGGGGCAACGGCGTGACGGGCGATGACGTCACGCACAACGTCCGCACGATCCACGGGGTGCCGCTCGTGCTCGGCCTCGACGCGCCCCCCGAATCGATCGAGGTGCGAGGCGAGGTCTACATGACCAACTCCGACCTCGTAACGCTCAACGAGACGCAGGCACAGGAGGGCCTGCCGCCGTTCGCCAACACGCGGAACGTGGTCGCCGGCAGCATCCGCCTCCTCGATCCGCGGGAATGCGCGAGGCGGCCGCTGCGGTTCTTCGGCCACGGGGTGGGCGACGCCACCGGCCTGGGCGCCGCCTCCCAGGCCGACCTCCTGGCCTGGGCGGTGGCCGCGGGGCTGCCGGTGGCTCCCGGCACGCAGGTGTTCCAGTCGCTCGACGCGCTCGTGGAGCGGGGCACGGAGCTGATCGAGGAGCTCCACGCGGTCGACTTCGAGGTGGACGGCTTCGTGGTGAAGGTCAACCGCTTCGACCAGCAGCGGCTCCTCGGCGCCACCGCGAAGAGCCCGCGGTGGGCGATCGCCTGGAAGTTCGAGAAGTTCGAGGCCACGACGAAGCTCGCCGGCATCCGCGTGCAGGTGGGCCGCGGCGGCACGATCACGCCGGTGGCCGATCTCGAGCCGGTGGAGCTCGCCGGCACGATCGTCCGCCGGGCGAGCCTCCACAACGCCGAGGAGATCACCCGCAAGGACATCCGCATCGGCGACGTGCTCGTGGTGGAGAAGGCGGGCAAGGTGATCCCGCACGTGGTCCGCGTGGAGAAGCACCTCCGCACGGGGCATCCCCGCGTCTGGACGTTTCCCACCGAGTGCCCCGAGTGCGGCACGACGCTGGTGAAGGACGAAGACGGCGTCTACATCCGCTGCCCCAATGTGACCTGCCCGGCCAGGTGCCGCGAGCGGCTGCGGTTCTTCGCCTCCCGCGGCGCGATGGACATCGAGGGCCTCGGCGACAAGCTCGTGGAGCAGCTCGTCGCGACCGGGCTCGTGAGCGACTACGCCGACCTCTACGCCCTCACGCCGGAGCAGCTCGAGCCGCTCGAGCGGATGGGCAAGAAGTCGGCGGCGGCCCTCGTGGAGCAGATCGCGGCGAGCAAGGGCCGCGGCCTCGTCCGCGTGCTCAACGCGCTCGGTATCCGGCACGTGGGGCCGCGGGTGGCGACGCTCCTCTGCGAGCGGTTTGCGACGATCGACGCGCTGCAGGCCGCATCGGCGGAGGAGCTCGCAAACGTGCCCGAGATCGGCGGGATCATCGCGGCGAGCGTGCACGAGTGGCTGCAGGGCGACTACGGCCGCCGCACGATCGCGGGCCTCCGCGACGCCGGCGTGCGGCTCGACGTGCCCGAGGCCGATCGCGTGGCGGGCGGGCCGCTCGCTGGGAAGACGCTCGTGGTGACGGGCACGCTCGTGGGCTTCTCGCGGCAGGAGGCGGAGGAGGCGATCCGCAAGGCGGGCGGCCGGGCGGCGTCGAGCGTGTCGAAGAAGACCGACTACCTCGTGGCCGGCGACGAGGCGGGCAGCAAGCTCGCCACCGCGCGGAAGCTCGGCGTGCCCGTGCTCGACGAGGCGGCCTTCACGAAGCTCCTCGCCGGCGACGCGTGACCCCCGGCCCGAACTCGAGCTCGTGGAACGGCAGTCCGCATCGCTCACGCGATGG
>CAXNJC010000085.1:0-6301 GCA_964202525.1 Pirellulales bacterium | reverse complement strand
GTCTCCTGCTCCTGCCATCCACCCCCCGCAAACACCCACTCCGTCGCGAGCGTGGCCGAGCTCGTCCGGTTGCCACTCTCGGCGTGGCTGACACTCGCGTTGTTGGCGGCCGTGAGCGACCCCTCTCCGGGTCGATCACCCAGATTGTGCAGAACCGAGCCGACGCCGCCCATCACGTCACACGACGACCTCACGGCCCCCACCGTCGAAGTTGTCGAACCCCACAGTGCGGACAACAACCATCGGTCGCGGTTGCCAGACAAGAGCATTCAGCCAAGGCTCAAGCTTGCGGAACAGCGCATCAGCGTCTGGGCAACTCAAGTAAAGCTTCGTCACGCCCTTGGCTGTCTTCTTGCCCTCGAGCGACCCGAAATACGGCGTGTCGAGCGTCGGCGTGAACAGCTGGGCGTCAATCTCATCCTCGACGTCCGCGATCCGCTTCTTCTCGTCCCCGGAGAGTTTCGCACCGGCCAGAGGAAAGCAAAGAACCAGTGACTGGGCCTTGATGTCGACATCGCCATGGGCCGTGCGGAACCTCGTGTCGGCCTGGCAGTTTTTCTTGTCTTCAAGTCGGTAGTTGGTGCCCGGCGGCCAGGGCCACACCTTGGCGAAGTGAAAACCGTTGAGCCCATGCTCACGGACGCGGTCCACGAACGGCGTCGTCACGAAAACGATGTTTGGCAGTTCGCGCATCCGAAAGATCGTGAGTCCGGCCAGGCGTTCAGGAAAGATCGAGAAGTACTCGATATCCAGGGCAAGCCGTGGATCGAGGCGGGACCAAAGACCCTTGGAATTCTCATGATCGAGCACCTCGGCAATCCGCGTGCAGTTGTAGGCGTAGTACTCGCCGGCCGGATGGATCAGCGGCAGGAGCTCGCCATTGGGCTCGAGGTAATCGCGCAAGGCGTCGGCCGCCCGACGACTGAAGGCAGGAATCATCATTCCCATGCACGGAAAATCGTTGAATGAGCGAACTCGGCCGAGAACCTCTATCGGCTTCCATTTGGCGGCCAGCGGCTCAAGCGTCCAGTCCCATATGTCACTATCGGCCGGAAAAAAATCGCTGAAAACGCGATCTCGCCCCAGAAGCGACGCATTTTCCCCCGACCCGAAGCCTTCAAACAGTGGGTTGTCAAGAACGCTGCGAAGTTTAAATACCTCAACGGCCATGGCTTACTTCGCAAACTCCCCGGCAAGGACTCGATCGCGAAGAGTTCCGAGAATGCCAAGAATCTGCTGGCGGTCAGATTGTCCGCGGAGCAAATCACCGAGTTCGACAAAGAACTTATCGCGATGCGTCCCCAGATGATTCGCGGACTGTGTCCAAAACCCGTTCCACGAATCGTTGAGTCCAATACCTGCTTTGCCCAGCGCCGCTTTTGCATCCTTGATCGCGTCTTGAACTTCCGCAACCCGATTGCTGAAGTTCCCCCACGGCACGATGTGCCCTGCTTGCCAGCCCGCCTGCCGGGCTCCTGCGGCGTGGGCAGCGGACCCTCCTGCCACGACTGCTCGTGGCCGTCGGCGGCGTCATGCGTGTAGGAGGCAGCGCTCGATCACGTCTCCCTCATTTTGGTCCAATAACGGTCAAAGCGCTCCGTAGATTCCTCAACTGCTGCGGAGCCATACCCGCTACGTAACCGCTCAAGATAAAGGGGTTTATCATCGTCTAGGTACTCGCGAAAACGGTCGGTCGCGTCGCACACCGCAGCGTATGGAAGATTGTGGACGTGATCAACTTCAATTCTGCATCGCCGGAGATCACCGTGCCCGAGAGCGCTTGATGCAAGCCCCTGTCCAATGTGCAGCACTTTGATTATCAGTGACGCCGCAGGATCCTGGTTCCATGCTTCCACCTGAAGCGGATCCTGCTTCAAAGATGCAATCCACTCAGAGTACATCGGAAGACGAATATGTTGCGACCCAGTCACATCGCTGCCGCTATTGCTACACCACGCATTGAAAGCTGCGGCGATCGCCATCACCGCTCCAACACAGGGCATTTCCATTGCGTGTACGACGGCCGAGCCAAGCGTCAGGTCGTTTCGGGCCCGTGAGGCGTCCCCAACGTCGCACGCATTCCGACAGCCGATAAGGACATGCGTGAGCAGCGAACTAAGGGCGTTCATGGCAACTGCACAACTGTCGGAAGGTGCGTTATGCCGGCTCGAAGAGCTAACTCAATGCGAGTTTGTCCATTCATGATGTACTGCTTTCCACCGTCCACGCGAATCTCAATCGCCCTAGTAAACTCGGGCCATGAGAAAGCCTTTCGCATTAAGGGCTTTTCCGGATCAGGATATTGCCGGCCGCCCGGGTCTGGAATCATGTTGCGTATATCCATCGCCCGAGAGCCGGGAAGGCGATTGACCGCAGCGCCTAGCTCAGCCGCGTAGGGCAGGTGGTCGTAGCACGCATTATGCACGAGCACCCCGTACGCCGTGACGCGGAAGACGTGCTCTCCGTGAACCTCGATGTTGTAGACGTCTAGCACCGATTCTAACAGCTGGACGTCCCGCACTGCGACCGGGCCCGCGAGCGTGTCGACCCGCTCGCCCGGCTCGAGCTCCCCGGCCGGCACCCACTCCTCCCGGTCCATGCTCCAGACCGGATGCACGTCGGTGGCCCGGATCTCGGTGCCGTTTTCCAGGGCCACGCGGACCAGGTTCCTGGCCTCCCGCGTCAGAAACCGGCCGGTCACCACCCGCCCCTCGCCCTTCGCGATCTGCGGGCACGGCCCGATCCCGGTCACGACCGCGTCACCCTCGACCTCCAGCTCCGCGATCGCCATCGGCAGGGCGGCCCCCGCCACGATCCCATGCCGAGCCACCCACTCCCGTGGCCTCAGAAACTCCGCCTGCACCACCGTGCCGTCGCGTTTGGTCATCCGCACCGACACCGTCACCCACGTCGCCTGCTCGGGCTCGGCGAACGAGTCATCCATCTCCTCCGGCCGCGGGTTGCCGGCCAGCACGCGGGCCCCGAGGGGCAGCATGGCGATCGCCACCGTCTGCAGCGTGGCCATGGCGACCGAGCCGTTGTCCGCTGGCTCCTGGCTCGGCTCTCCGGCCAGCGCCGTCACCTGCACCAGCGTGTCGCCCGTGAAGCACGCGCCGAGGTTGATCCTCGTCAGCGCGTTCATGCAGCGGCCGACGTCGTCCACCATGTTGGCGGCTGCGATGGCCGCCCGGCCAACGACCGCGGTCGTTCCCGCGAGGCCGATCGCTCCGAAGGCGCCGTCGCTCACGCGCTCGCCCCACGACTGCACGTGCCCGTCGGCGGCGTCATGCGTGGAGAACGCATCCGAGAGCTGGCGGACGCCGACCATGTCAGCGATCGCGAAGCCGCCCACTGTATAAGCTCGCCACAACGGCGACATGCCCTCGGTGTTCGCATAGACCTGGGCGACGTCGCGGAAGTAGCCCGCCGCGAAGGCCGACGCGGAGGCTCCGATGCCCCCTCCTTGGCTCACCACCGGCCCAGCCATCCCCGACACCACCACGGTGTTGAACGGCCTCGTCGTCGGCGTCTCAGGCGCCGAGTCAGACTTCGTAAACCCCAAGGCCCCGATCGCCGGCGTCGTGAGCGTCGGCGTGGCGGGGAGGTTGGCGGAGCCTGCGTTAAGCGGCCGTGAACCCGATGTGACGAGCCTGGGCTTGGAAAGCCCCGCCAGCCGCGCCTCGTAGTTCGCGGCCTCGGAGGTGACGCCCTTGGGCACCGTGGAGGCGCCGGCGGGCGTGGCCGGGGGCGTGGCCGCGTCGGGGGCCAGGCCGCGTCCGAAGGCGTCGGGGACGGCGCTCGATTCGGAGTAGCCGTAGCCGGCCCCGTCCACGGCGAAGCTGGTGCCGTAGCCGCTCCAGAGCGACGTGGTCCACGACGGGCCGCCGCGGCTCATGAACCCCGGTGCCGCGTCGCTCGCCGCCGACCGTGTCTGCGTGACGGTCTGCTCGGGGACCAGCCCGCTGTCGGTCGTCTCGTCGCCCAGGGCGAAGTTCTCGACCACCGACCATGTGGCGCCGCCGGTCATGACGAGGGTGCCGGCGTACGTCACCGTCGGCATGCCGTCGGCGTCGAACGTGACTTCCCACTCGTCGTCGGTGTAGTCGTAGGCGTCGTCGGCGGTGAGATCGTGCTTCCGGTACCACTCCCGCGTGTTGGTCCAGTCGAGGTGCACGTGCGACGTGCCGTGCGACTCGCCGCCGCCCTTCCGCCAGGCCGTGACCGCGAAGCCGCCATCGCCGGCGGCCTGCCGCGTCAGTTCGCTCGACGAGGTGTAGTCGTGGCTGCCCGACGCCCTGGTGGTGAAATCGCCCTTGGCATACGAGCCCACGCCGTCTCCTTGCTCAGGATCCCCCGGGGCGTACCACGCGTGGTGATGGCCCGACGTGAAGCTGCCGTTCGAGGCGTTCTCCGTCGTGGCCTTGGTGGACTCCTCCCGCCAGCCGCTCCCCGCAAACACCCAGTTCGTGGTCAGGGAGGCCTGCTCATTGCGGTCGCCGTCTTCCGCGTGGGTGATCTGCGGAGTGGTGGAAGATCCGGCCGTGGTGCTGTCAAAGCCGCCTTCCCACCAGGTACGGGCCGTGCTCTCGATCGCGGCCGTACCATCGCCGTCGGTCGCGACCGTGCCGTCAGCCGCGAGCCGCGACCGCGTGCGGAAGTCGTACGACACGGTCGCCTTGCCGGTCTTGGAGAAGGTGCCCTCGACGATCACCTCGAGAGCGTGGTTCACGTCGCGCGTTGACCGCGTGAAGCCCCGCTCGGCCGCGTAGCTCAGTTCCACCGCCCCCGACGACTTCGACCCGCCGTCGCCGGTCGTCTTCCACGTGCCCGTTGCCGGGTCGATCGTGGAGGTGGTGTTGAACCAGGCCGAGGCGACCAGCGGCGCGGCGCTGGTGAGCTTTTCGGTGGCGTGATCCCACTGGTTGCCGCTGCTGGACGTAAACGTGCCGGTGCCCTCGCCGTAGGTGGCGGCGACGGTGTCGCTGGAGCGGCTCGAGCCCTCGCCGGCGGTCACCCGCCAGGTGCCGTCGCTCGACAGCGCCCGGACCGCCTTGTACGAGCTGCCCCGGTCGGTCGTTCCCGTCTCCGTGAGCGTGCCCGTGATCAGGCCGCCCATCAGGCCCTGCACGGCATAGGTGCCCTGCCGCCGGTAATCGACGAGGCTGGAGGCGGTGGTGGTGATCGTGGCGGTGCCGCCGTCGGTCCACGAGTCGCCGTCGAACGACGACCAGAGGTCGTAGTCGAGCCCGGCGGACTGGTTCGCGCGGACGGTCGCCGACGATCCGGCCGGGCCACCGGCGGCGGGCGGCTCGTTCCACGCGTCCCACGTCGCCGAGCTCTTGCCCCGGACGGCCACCCCGCCGCCGATCTGCTGCCAAAGCTGCCCGCCGGCCGACTCCGCGGGGCCGAGCATGAATGCCCCCGACTCGCCGCGGCTGAACGACTCGGATGCCGTCTCCCGGATGGTGGCGTCGATGACCAGCGTATCGGCGGCCTGCCCCGTGCTGTCGCCTGCCGCCGCGCTGCCGGGCAGCATCATCCGAAACGCACCATCGCCCGTGGCGGAGTAGGAGGTGGTGGTCGACGACTCGTCGCTGCCGTAGCCGCCGGTCACCCAGCGTCCGTTGACGAGGTCGGAGGCGGTGTCGTACCGCGATGCCCACTTCCAGGAGCCGCCTTCGTCGATGGTGCCGGCGACGCCGCCGTTGCCGAACTCGTAGGCATAGTCCCCCGAGCCGATCGAGCTGCCGGCCCCGCCATCCCAGCTGGCCGACCCGCCCGTGCCGCTGGTCGTCACCCAGACGCCGTCGACGAGCTCCGACCGCGTCGTCGAACTCGTCGAGGACCCCGCCGACCCCGATTCGCTGGTGGTGCCCCCGATGCTCATGGCGGCGTTCACGAGCGAATACGTGCCGCCGCTCTCGTACGACGACGAGTCATTGGCATACGTGTTCAGCGTTGACGTGGCGGCGGTGGTCTCGAGCTTGCCCGAGGGCAACAGCGACTGATGCCAGGTGGTGTCGGTGCGGCTTCCCGACGCGCCCGAGTGCTTGCCGTTCCAGACCTGCGTCCAGCCGCTGCCCTGCGACGTGGCGGAGGCCGTGCCGCGATAGCCGCTGTCGCTCGTGTCGAATCCCGTGCCGGAGCCGAACCCGCCGTCCACCCAGGCGCCGTCGCGTACCGCAGAGGAGACGGTGAACGTCCAGTCGCTCCCCTGCCGCGAGCTGTCGGTGGTCGTGCCGGAAACGAGCGGGCTGGCGGACGGCGACGCGCTCGCGTAGGTGCCACTTCCCTGGAGCGA
>CAXNJC010000084.1:0-6318 GCA_964202525.1 Pirellulales bacterium | reverse complement strand
CCATGCCGTGGCAGTTGGCCACCGTGTGGATCCCGGGATAGAGCTGGACGCCGGCCCGAATCGCTTCCTTCCGGAGATTCGCTCCGGCCGGAACTTGGATTTCCTTCTTTTCGTTCGTGAACGTGATGGTGGGCATGGGAAACTCTCGATGGGCTCTGGGGATTTCGCCGATACTGTAGCCGTCTCCCCGGCAACCTCCAAACCGTCCGGGGCCCCCTGGGACATCAGGCGCACAGCGATGGCAGAACTGACGAAGTACCAGCGGTCGATCGTCAAGAACTACTACGAGAACCTCGACACCGCCCTCCTGCAGCGGCTCGGGGAGCAGGTGACCGACCTCTACCTGGCCGAGGGCAAGAAGCGGGAGAAGCTCTGGACGAGCATCGTGACGTCGCTGACGAAGCTTGGTGTGCCCAAGAAGCGGATCGACACCGTCCGCGATTCGGACGACGCCCGGAAGCTCGCCGGGCTCCTGCAGGAGCTCCTCGCCAAGGACTGACGCCGCGGCGTGGCGGGAGCCGATTGACCGGGCCGCCGGGCTGCCGCATCCTGTGAGCGTTTCCGTCCCACAGGACCGCCGGCCATGACCGCCCCCGACGCCTCGACCACTCCCGATCGGGCCACGGCCGTCGAGCCGCTCCGCTGGAAGAAGTTTCCGGTGCTCGACGACGGCTTCGTGGCCCTGGTCGACGTGATGGGCGATGACGGCTCCGTGGTGCAGGCCGCGCGGGTGAGCTACGGCGAGGGCACCCGCAAGGTGAGCGACGACCGGCAGCTGATCCGCTACCTGCTGCGGCACGCCCACACCACGCCCTTCGAGATGGCGGAGCTCAAGTTCGTGGTTCGCGTGCCGATGGACTGCTGGCGGCAGTGGATCCGCCATCGCACGGCGAGCGTCAACGAATACTCCACCCGCTACTCGCTCGCGATCGATTCGATGCAGGCGACCGGCGCCGAGGAGTGGCGGAGCCAGGCCACGACTAACCGCCAGGGATCGGCGGGACTCGTCGCCGGCACCGCCGGGGCCGCACTCACGCAGGCTGAGCACGAACTGCAGGCCTTCTCCCGCAAGGTCTACGAGGAGCGGCTGGAGGCCGGCATCGCCCGCGAGCAGGCCCGCAAGGATCTGCCGCTCTCCACCTACACCGAGGCCTACTGGAAGATCGACCTCCACAACCTGCTCCACTTCCTGGCCCTGCGGATGGACGCCCACGCCCAACTCGAGATCCGCCGCTACGCCGAGACGATCGGCCACGAGATCGTGCGGCCGCTCTTCCCGCTGGTGTGGGAAGCGTTTCTCGACTACCGCGTGGAAGCGATGCGGCTCACGCGGCTCGACCGCGAGGTGATCGGCCGGCTCGTGGCCCAGTCGGCCGGCCACGGCTTCCCCGCCTCGCACGACGCCTTCCTCGCCGCCCAGGATCCGTCGTGGAAGGATCTCGCCCGATCCCGTGAGCGCGACGAGTGTCTGGAGAAACTCGTGGCCCTCGGCCTCGTCACCCGCCCCGCCTGATCCCGGAGGAACCACCCATGCCCACGCCCACGCCCGCCGAAGAAGTGCTCGCCGCCACCCGTCGCCTGCTCGACGCCGTCGCCGTGGCCGACTGGAAGACCTACAAGGAACTCGTCGCCGACGACATCACCTGCTTCGAGCCCGAGGCCCAGGGCCAGCTCGTCGAGGGGCTGCCGTTCCACAAGTTCTATTTCGACCTCGCCGCCGAGAAGTCGAAGGGCACCGCGCACGTCACCACCACGCTCGCCTCACCGGTGGTGAAGATGTTCGGCGACGACGTGGCCGTGGTCTGCTACGTGCGGCTCGTGCAGAAAGTCGACGCCGCGGGCAGCCCCGTGGTTGCGTGCGGCGAGGAGACGCGGGTCTGGGTGCGGACGGCGAACGGCTGGAAGCACGTGCACTTCCACCGCAGCGTGCCGGGCTGAGCCTCAGCGGCTGCCGAACGGCAGCACCTCGACCTCGGTGCCCGCGTTGGCCCGCCCGCCGGCCGGCAGGGCCACGAGGCCGTCGGCCACCGCGAGGCCGACGAGATCCGACGAGCCCGTCCAGGGCAGCGGCGTGACGTTGAGCCGCTCGCCATCGCGGACGATGCGGCATGGAAGATACACCGGCCGATCAGTCGCCGCCTTCGCTGCCGCCACGAGCACACCGCGACGCCGCGGCAGGTGCCATGCCTCGCGCGGGCGACCGGCCAGGATCGCAAGCGCCGGCCGCACGAAGAGTTCGAAGCAGACGAGGCTGCTCGCCGGGTTGCCCGGCAGCCCGAAGACGAGCGTGGCGGGGCCGTCGCCCCGGTCGAGCCGGCCGAACCAGACGGGCTTGCCGGGCTTGAGCCGCACCTTGTGAAACACCTTCTCCACGCCGCAGACGGCGAAGGTCGCGGGCACGAGGTCGAGGTCGCCGGCCGACACGCCGCCCGAGAGCACGACCACGTCGGCGGCGAGGGCCTGCATCACGGCCGCGCGGATCGCCTCGGGGCGGTCGGCCGCGATCCCGAGCGTGATCGGCTCGCCACCGCAGGCCGCCACCGCCGCCGCGAGCATCGGCTCGTTCGAGTTGCGGGTGCGGCCGTGCGCCGGGACCTCACGCACCGGCACGAGCTCACTGCCCGTGGAGAGAATCGCGACCCGCGGACGTGCAGCGGCCACCACGTGCGTCGCCCCCGCCTCGGCGGCGAGCCCCACCGCGGCGGGCGTGAGCAGCGCGCCCGTCGGCAGCACCGCGGCGCCCGCGCGAAACGCCGCCCCGCGCGTGCCCACGTGCTGCCCCGGCCGAAACCTCGGCTCGCGAAGCCGCACGCGGCTACCGGCATGGCTCTCCGCGGTGCCATCCACGGCCGACTCGATCGGCACCACGGCGTCGGCCCCGGGCGGCACCGGGGCGCCGGTCATGATCCGCGCACATCCACCCGCTGGAATCGCACGTGTCGTCACGTCGCCGGCCGCGAGGTCGACGACGACGTCCAGTTCCACGATCCCGTCGCCGCGGTCCAGCAGGTCGGCCGACCGCACCGCGAAGCCGTCCATCATCGCCCGGTCCCACGGCGGTGAGTCGACGTCGGCCACCACCGGCTCGGCGAGCCTCTGGCCCGCCGCCTCGAGCAGCCGTTGCCGTCGCGGCTCGAGCGGCACCACCGCACGCTCGACCAGCCCGATCGCCTCGGCCAGATCGATCATGCCGCGACGGCGCCGGTCTTCAGGAAGGCGCGGAGCAGGTCGTAGCCCGCCGGCGTCAGGAAGCTCTCGGGATGAAACTGCACGCCATACACCGGGAGCGTCTTGTGGCGGATCGCCATGATCTCCCGTGAGCCGTCGGGGGCCGCGGCCCAGGCATCCACCTCGAAGTCTTTGGGCAGCGTGGGCGGGTCGATCACGAGGCTGTGGTAGCGGGTGGCCTCGAGCGGCGAGGCGAGTCCGGCAAACAGCCCCTTGCCCGTGTGCTCGATGCGGTCCACCTTGCCGTGCATCAGCTGCTTGCCGCGGACGATCGTGCCGCCGAACACCTGGCCGATCGACTGGTGGCCCAGGCACACGCCGAGGATCGGCATCCGGCCGGCGAACCGGCGGACGACGTCGCAGGAGATGCCGGCCTCGTCGGGCGTGCAGGGGCCGGGCGAGATCACGAGGTGCGTCGGGGCCTTGGCGGCGATCTCGTCGCCGGTGATCGCGTCGTTGCGGTGCACCTCCACGCGAGTCCCCGGGGCGATCTCGCCGAACCGCTGCACGATGTTCCAGGTGAAGGAATCGTAGTTGTCGATGAGGAGGATCACGCGATGCCCTCCCTACTCGAGCAGCGTCGCGGGATGCCCCTCGCGATCGACGAGCGGCATGACCTGCGGCTTGTAGATCGTGGTGTAGGCCTCCGCCAGGCGATGGGCGTCGATCGCGGCCTGATCGGCCCAGTGCTCGACGAGCGTGAACCGCCGCGGCTCCACGCTCGAGTGGTAGACGTCGAACCGCAGGCAGCCGGGCTCCGCACGGCTCTTCCGCATCGCCGCGACGAGCAGCTCGCGGAGCCGCGGGACGTGGGCCTCGTCCTTGGCGGTGAGGTGGATGTTCAGGCAGATCATGATGCCGCCGAGTCTACCACCACGAGGCCCGTCGCCGATCGCGGCCCGCCGCGGCGGGCGAGAACGCGGAGATAGGGCGGCAGGTAGGCCGCTCGGTGGGCCGTGTCGCCGACCGCCGCCGCGGGCCGCGCGTGGTCGGGTTCGGCGACGTCCTCAATCGCGAATCCGGCACGGCAGATGCCCCCGAGGAGTGCTTCGAGAGAGTGCACGTGCTCGCGGCAGCCCGCTTCCCGGAGCCGCGACGGCGGGGCGTCGGGCAGCGGCTCGCCGGCCCGCTGAGGATGCTCGAGTTCGTAGCGACCGCGGTCGTTCGGCACGAGCCCCGCCTGGAGGCTCACCGGCGACTTGTGCTGGCTGATGTAGAGGCCGCCCGGCCGCGTCACCCGGGCCACCTCGCGAAACACCGCGGCCACGTCGGGCAGGTAGCAGGTGCTCACCGGGTGGATGACGAGATCGAACCGGCCTGGCGGAAACATGCCGAGGTCGTCCATCGAGCCCTCGACGATCGCCAGGTCGATCCGCCGCTCGCGGGCCACCGCCCGGTCGAGGGCGAGCATCGCCGACGAGAGGTCGAGCACCGTCACCCGCGCGCCGGCGGCGGCGTAGAGCGGCCCGTGCTTGCCGCCCCCCGCGGCGAGGCAGAGCACCTCGAGGCCGTCGAGTCGCGTGGGCAGCCACGCCCGGTCATCCGACCCGGCCGACCCGAGCCACAGCCGGGGATCGGCGAAGGCCCGGTCGGCGGCGGGCCGCGTGAGGGGCACGCCGGCAGCGGCGAGGCGATCCCAAGCCCGGCGGTTGTGCTCGAGTGCCGCGCTCCGGGCGGGATCGCAGGCCGGCTCACGCATCCGCCCGCAGCCTCCTCCGCCGGACGACCGCCGCAATCGCGACCGCCGCCACGACCACCGTCACGGTCGGCTCCGGCACCGCCGCCACGGTGAGGTCGTCCATCGCAAAATAGCGCGGCGTGTTGAGGCCGAAGGGCCCCACATCGGAGCCACTGAACTCAAACTCGATCCGGTCGACGGTGCCGAGCGGCGCGAGGTCGAACCACTCCCACGTCGCGAGGATCCCGGGCGGCGAGGCTCCACGAAGGTCGGCCAGATAAAAGGTCGCCGAGCCGGTGGTCGTCACGCCGAGCCTGCCGATCGCCGTGGTGGCGAACCAGCCGCCCGGCGGCAGCGGCGCCGAGAAGCCGTACTGGTCGCCATTTCTCATCGTGAGTGCGGAGTACGTGGTGTTGGCGATCCGGAACCCGGACACGGTCGTGGGCACCGGCAGCGTCACTGTGGGCCGGTAGTCGTTGTCCTCGGTGTGGGGAACGGCGTAGGTGCTCGACCGATAGCCGCCACCCGGGTACGAGGCGTATTGGTTGGTGAACGACGGATCGGTCGTGTCGACGATGTTCGAGTAGGCGAAGCCGTACCAGTAGGGGTAGTCGAACCCGCCGAAGCTGTCGATGCCGAAGGTGTTCGAGAAGGCACCGCCCCCCGCCGTCCACGGCGTGCTCACCGACTGGCCGGGCGAGAGGGTGCCGGGGTTGCCGTTGAAGTAGCCCGACGGCGGCACCGTCAAACCCTCGAAATCGACCACGACCGCCGCAGCGCTGCCGGTGACGGCGACGAGCGCGAGGATCGAGAGCAACCACGTGCGAGCAATCGAAACCATCGGGATGTCCTTCTGTTCGTGACCACCAGCGGAAAGCATTCGGGGCGTGTCGGGCTCACGGAACGGCCGCAGCGGCCTCGCCGCCCGAGCGGGTGCAGGCCGCGGCGACGATCCGCGCGTCGAGCGCCTCGCCTAACAGCCGCACGGTGCCGTCGCCGTAGAGCGCGTGGCCGCCCCCCGGATGTCGGCTGCGGAGCTCGTCCTCCCAGGTGGGCCAGTTCACGGCGTAGGCCTGGTCGAAAAGGTTGCGGCCGTTGATCCACTGCCCGTCGGCCCAGGCGCCGGCGGCGCACTCGCCGACGAACACCGTATGCGACAGCCCGTCGGTGATCTCCCGCTCCGCAAAGCCACGGTCGTGGATCAGCACGCCCTTCTCGGGGTTGTTCGGCGACGTGATCCGCTCGCCGGTCACGCCGCCGTAGTCGGTGCGGCCCAGGCCCGCCACGCGCGGATCGGGGCGGTCGGCCGAGGGGCAGCGAAATACGGCCAGCGGCACCGCGGCCGCGGCGGCGTTGGCGGCATGGTCGAACGGCCGGTCGAAATCGATCCGGTCGGCGAGGTGGGCCTGTTC
>CAXNJC010000083.1:0-6354 GCA_964202525.1 Pirellulales bacterium | reverse complement strand
GACTCGCCTCGGCCGAGGAGGCTCCGATCGAGCAGACGCAGTTCAGCGAGTTCGGCGCTCCGGCTGCACCCCGCGTGGCCGTCGCCGCTCCGGCCCGCAGGCTTCGGGCGTTCCCGCGGTCGAGCGTCCCCCTGGCGATCAAGTGGCTGCCGAGCCCGTCGGGCACCGAGTGGATCGCCGTGATCACGTCGGGAGTGAATCTGGTGATCGACGGGGTCGACCCCGCGGGTCCGCTCGACATCTCGGCCGACCGGCTCGTGATCTGGACCCGCGGGTCTGCCCAGCCCGACCTCGACGGGGCCGCCGCCCAGTCGGCCGACGTGCCGCTCGAACTCTACATGGAGGGCAACGTCGTGTTCCGCCAGGGCCAGCGAGTGGTCGAGGCGGAGAACATGTTCTACGACGTGCCGCGATCGAGTGGCGTGATCACCGGGGCCACGGTGCTGACGCCGGTCGACAACTACTCCGGGGCGGTCCGGCTGCGTGCCGACGTGCTGCGGCAGGTCGATCGCAGCCGCTTCGTGGCCCAGCGCACGGGCCTGACGTCGAGCCGTCTCGGCGTGCCGACGTGGGAGTTCCGGTCCCGGGAGCTCGAGTTCACCGACGAGCAGGTGCCGCTCGCCAACCCCTTCGGCCAGCCGGCCATCGATCCCGCCACGGGTGAGCCGCAGGTTGAGCACCAGCAGTTCATCACCAGCCGCGGCAACACCGTCACCCTCGGCGGCGTGCCGGTTCTGTGGTGGCCGGTGCTGGCGACCAACGCGAAGAAACCGACCTTCTACATCAACGACCTGCAGGTGAAGAACGACCAGATCTTCGGCACGCAAATCCTCACCGGCTGGGATGCGTTCCAGGTGTTTGGCTGGCAGCGGCCGCCGGACGGCGTCGACTGGGATTTCGACGTCGACTACCTGAGCATGCGCGGGCCCGGCGGCGGCACGTCGCTCCTCTACAACCGCCCCGGCTTCCTCGGCCTGCAGACCCCCGCCAGCGGTGACCTCGACGCCTGGTTCGTGGGCGACGTCGGCCGGGACAATCTCGGCCTCTATCGCCGCGACTTCACCTATCCGGGCTATCCGGACCGCACCTTCCGCGGCCGCACGTTCTGGCGGCACCGCCAGGACCTCGGCGGCACGACGGAGAGCTTTTTCGGCGGCTGGCAGGCCCGCGGCACCGCCGGCTGGATCAGCGACATGAACTTCCTCGAGGAGTATTACGAGGCCGAGTGGGAGGAAGGCTACGAGCAGCGGACCTGGCTCGACCTGCGGCGTCCCGTCGAGAACCGCGAACTGCGGCTGCTGACGAGCGTGCGGCTCGATCCGTTCTTCACGCAGACCGAGTGGTGGCCCCGGCTCGACCACTACTTCATGGGCCAGCCGCTCCTCCGCGACGCCGTGAGCTGGTACGAGCACTCCAGCATCGCCTATGCCCGTCAGGACGTGCCGCAGACGCCCACCAAGGGGCAGGGTCGCGACATCTGGACGCTGCTGCCGTACGAAAGCGACGTGATCGGCGAGCGGCTCGCGACGCGGCAGGAACTCGACCTACCGTTCCAGGCGGGCGCGGTGAAGCTCGTCCCCTACGCCCTCGGCGAGCTCGCCCACTGGGGCGAGGCGCTCGACGGCTCGCCGATCGACCGCGCCTACGGGCAGGTCGGCATCCGGTCGAGCCTGCCGATGTGGACGGCCGACAACTCGGTGGAGAGCCAGCTCTGGAACGTGCACGGCCTCGCCCACAAGGTGGTGTTCGAGGCGGAGTTTTCCTACGCCGACGCCACGCAAAGCATCGACGAGTTCCCGCTCTACGACCAGATCGACGACGACGCGATCAACCAGTACCGCCGCAACATCCCCTACTGGGACTACGGCGCGGTGCCCGGGCAGGCGACGCCGCTGCAGGCCCCGTTCATCTTCGGGCAGGACAACAAGTACGACCCGCGGACCTACGCCGTCCGCCGTGGCCTGGGAGGCTGGGTGACGGGGCCCACCGAAATCGCCAACGACCTCACCGCCTTCCGCGTGGCGGCCCGGCAGCGGTGGCAGACGAAGCGGGGGCCGATCGGCAACCGGCGGATCATCGACTGGATCACGTTCGACGTGGACGGGGAGTTCTTCCCGACCACCAGCCAGAACTTCGGCCAGGTGATGGGCCTCTGGCAGTACGACTTCCGCTGGCACGTGGGCGACCGCACGGTGGTGCTCTCGACCGCCGACGTCGACTTCTTCACCGGCGGCCAGCAACTCTACACCCTGGGCGTGCTCCTCAACCGCACGCCGCGGGGCAGCTTCTTCATCGGCTTCAACCAGTTCGGCGGTCCGATCAACGCGTCGGTGCTGATGGGCTCCTACACCTACCGCATGAGCCCCAAGTGGGCGAGTTCGTTCGGCTCGGCGATCGACCTCACGGGCCGGAACATCGGCCAGAACTTCCAGCTGGTGCGGATCGGCGAGGCCTTCCTGATGACCTTCGGCTTCAATGTCGACTACAGCCGCAACAACGTGGGCGTGACGTTCAATCTCGAGCCGCGGTTCCTCTCGCGGACGCAGTTCGCCAGCCGTCGCGGCATCGACATCCCGATGGCCGGAGCCTACGGGCTCGAGTAGTGGCGGCCCGCTGACGACCCCGACGATCAGCGCTCGCGGAGCGGCGTCGACGAACCCTCCGTCGCCGCGAGCCACGCCGACCAGGCGAGGTAGAGGATCGCCAGCAGGCCGTAGGCGGTCGCGAGGTGCAAGGGGCCGCGGCCGGCCGCCTCGGGGGGCAACTCGCCGATCGCCCAGGGCGCGAACAGCCGGCCGTCCTTGAAGGGCGAGTGGATCACGCCGCAGAGCGTGAAGGCCGCCGCCGCCAGGCACCAGCCGGCCGCCTGCCGCATCCGGCGGTCGAGCAGCGCGGTGAGCATGCCCGACCAGAGCACGCTCGTGACGATGAAGCCCGCGGAGATGATCTGCAGCGAAAAGAGTTCGCCGGCCAGGCCGGCGTCGGGCGTGGCGCCCGCCGCGAGCAGTTTGTCGGTCTCGATTTTGGCGAGGGCCGCCAACGCCGGCACGCAGGCGATCGCCACTGCGGGGTAGTGCTGCTGCGGTGTCGCATGGAAGCTCTGCGCGGTGATCTCCAGTCCCACGAACACGAGGATTGGCACGAGCGCCGGGGCCGGCAGCATCTCGTACAGATAGGCGAAGGTGCCTGTCAGTCCGGCGACGCCGATGAAGATGGCCGTCATCAGCGTGTAGGCCGCCCGGCCTCCCATTGCCTTGTACGCCGGCTGGCCGATGTAGGGCGTGGTCTGGATCACGCCGCCGCAGGCACCGGCGATCACCGTGGCGATCGCCTCGACGGCGATGACCCGGCCCGTGTTGTATTCGTCGCCGGCCGCGGCGGCGCTCTCGGTGCAGTCGATGCCGCCGACGACCGTGCCGAGAGCGAAGGGGATCACGATCGGCAGATACTTGATCGTGTGGGGCCAGGCCTCGAGCCACTCGCAGCGGAACGCGGAGAGCCACTCCGAAGGCCAGAGGGCGGCGGCGGGATCGATCGCCATGTGGGCGGCCTCCGGAATCCAGCCGTATCGCAGGCCGACGAACTGGATCAGGCCCCCGATGAGGAGCCCCGCGAGAGCCCCCGGGATCCGCAGCGGGAACGGGATGTGGGCCGTCAGCGTGGCGAGCACGATGCCAAGTGCCACGAGCCCGGCAACCGGCGATGTAAAGATCTCGAGCAGCGGCAGGAACGTGATCAGGGCCAGCGCGATCGCCGTCAGGCTCCCGAGCAGGGCGGCCCGCGGAACGAGCCTGCGGACCGGGTCGGCCACGAAGGCGCAGGCCATCTTGAAGATGCCGCTGGCGACGATCGAGCACATGCCGATGTGCCAGGCCCGCCGGGCGGCGGCTTCTTGGTCCATTCCGCCGGCGACGGCTTCGGCGAAGGCGGGCCCAATCACGAAGAACACCATCCCGAACGTGCTCGGGGTGTCGAGGCCGAGCGGCATTGCCGTGACGTCGGTGCGACCGGTCCGGTTGGCCAGCCGAAACGCCATCCAGGTGAAGAGCAGGTCGCCGACCACCACGCCCACGGCCGTGCCGGGCACGAGGTGGGCGAGCGCGAACTGCGCCGGGTAGCCGAACACGGTCGCCAGGATCGAGACCGTGAGCACGAGGACCGCCAGGTTGTCGATCGAGAGCCCGAAAAAGGCGTTGAGATCGCCTGGGGCGGCCCAGCGGTAGGGGTGACGGGAGTTCATGGACGAGGCGGAATGTCGACGCATCCCGGGAAAATGTCAAACGGCAGGTGATCGGCGGCGCGGCCGGCGTGGGCCCCGGAACGCGGGTCCCGGCTATACTCGCCTCCCGGGGGCCATCCCGGGGCGGCGGGCGGCTGCTTGGCGGAAACCCCCGGAAAAGCGGGCCCGCGTTCGGCCCCGAACACTTTCCCCGCCGCCTCCGTACCACAGATGGATTTGCACGATTCACGTTCCGGCGGCGGACAGTCGGGCCACTCCCCAGGGGGTGGGTTCGACGCCGCGGTTTCCGACGAGGAACTCCTGCGGCGCTGCTGCCGGAGCGAGGACAAGGCGGCCTTCGAGTCGCTCGTGCATCGGTACGAGCAGGAGTTGTTCAGCTACCTCCGCCGCTACCTCGGCAGTGCCGAGATGGCGGAGGACGTGTTTCAGGCCACGTTTCTCCAGGTACACCTCAAAAGGGAGCAGTTCGAGGAGGGCCGTCGATTCCGCCCTTGGCTGTACACGATCGCGACCAACCAGGCCATCGATGCCCAGCGGCGGAACCGCCGGCACCGAATGGTGAGTCTCGACCACCGCACGGGGGGCGAGAACGACGTGGGGTCGCTGGTCGAGATGCTCGCCGGGAACGGCCAGACGGCTGATGAACGCATGGAGGTCGAGGAGGCCCGTGACTGGGTCCGGTCGGCCGTCGATGACCTTCCCGATCCGCTCAAGAGTGCACTGATGCTTGTCTATCAACAGGGCATGAAGTACCGGGAGGCGGCCGACACGCTCGGCATCCCGGTGGGAACCGTGAAGAGCCGGCTGCATTCCGCGCTGCTCAAGCTCAACGAGGCGTGGCTGCGGAGCGGCCGTGCCGTTCCGGGGGCCATCGAGGGGACCGGGCCTTGATCGACATCGGGATCGACCATTCAACGTGCTGCCGCGAGGGGTTCTGTCATGCGTGAGGACGAACTGGTCGGCTACTGCCTCGGGGCGCTCGACGACGTCGAGATGAGACGGGTGGAAACGGCGCTCGCCGACCCGGTGCAGGGCCCGCCGCTGCGGCGCAATATCGATTCGATTCGGCGGGCCTTCGCGCCGCTGGAGGCTGATCGGGGGCTCCTCCCGGCGCCGCCGGGCCTGGCGAGCCGGACCCTGGCCTTCGTGTCGTCGCAGGCCGCCACACCGCCCGCCGTTGTCCGCCCCGCCCCGAGGCAGCCCGTGCACCGTCACAGCGACGACCCCGGGTGGCAGGGGTCGTCGTCGCGGCGGTGGATCGACCGGGCGATCCTTGCGGCCTCGGCGATCGCAGCGTGCGTGCTGGTCGTGCCCATGCTGCTGGAATCGATCGCGGACGCGAGGGCGCGGCGGACCCAACGCAATCTTCAGGCGCTCGCGGGTGCGCTCCACGGGTACGGCGGAACGCACCGCGCCCTGCCGACGCCGCCCGGGGATGGCCCACTTTCTCGCGCGGGGCTGTATGCCCCGACGCTGGTCTCGGAGCATCGGCTCGTGGCCGACGACGGCACCGTGCTCGTGCCCGATTCGGAACAGGCGCAGCGCGGCGGCCATCGGGTGCCGACGCTCGAGGAGTTGCGGCAAGCGGTCGGCACGCCGAAGTTCGATGAGCTGGTGCGGTCGATGGGGGGCGATTTCGGCTACACGCTCGGCCATCGCGATGGCTCCGGTGCCCTGCAGCCCATCCTCGATCGCCGCCGGGCCCACCACCCGCTCATGGCCGACGCTCCCGACGAGAGCGGGGAGCGGAGCGGCAACCACCCCGAGGGCCTGCACTTCATTCTCTTCGAGGACGGGCATGTGGAGCGGGTGGCCGCCGACTCGCTGCACCACGACGACCATCTCTACCGCAACGAGTCGGGCGAGATTCGCGCGGCGAAGGATCCCGAAGACGCCGTCATCGGCGACTCGCACCACCAGCCGTAGGGCTGGGCGGGGTTCGGTGTTGCCCGCAGCCCGTCGCCTGATCTCCGCGGAGGTTCGCGATCAGCCTGCGGCCAGCGACCGCTTCGCCGCAGCGGCCACGCCATCGGGCGTGATGCCGAAGTGCTTGTAGAGGGCGGCGAACGGCGCCGACGCGCCGAAGCTCCGCATCCCCACGAACTCACCACGCG
>CAXNJC010000082.1:0-6379 GCA_964202525.1 Pirellulales bacterium | reverse complement strand
ACAGCATGACGTCGATACCGACGTGATTGTTGCCCACACCGAAGCCGACCACGTTGCGGGCCGCAGCGCTGCCCTCATCGAGGCCCACCACCTGCCCGGTGATCCGCCAGCCGTCGGTCGGCGGCGGCGCGGGCTCGGTCCAGAACACGGCCGGCCAGCCGGCCCGCGCCAGTTCCTCGGCCACAAGCCGTGCCACGCCAACGCCGGGCGGCTCGGTGCGATCGTGGCCCGTGACCATGTCCACCACCCGCGGCCGCGACGCCATCAACTGCCGCACTGGCCCCTGGGGCACGAGCCCCGACGATGCCTGCTGCCGCAGGTCCTCCTGCAGCGCCGGGTCCATCGTGAACGGAAGCACGTAGATCCGGCTCGGCGGCACCGCGGGCCAGGCAACGGCGGTACTCGCGGCCTCCGTCGATGTCGGCCCGAACGACTGGCCGGTGACCGGCAGCGACGCAATCCACCACGAGACCCCGGCAATGGCGACCAGACGAACGGCAAACATGACTGCCTGCTCCCACAGGGCACCGGGCTGCCTCGACACCGTTGCCCGGATCGTCGAAACCCTAGCGAGGCCGTTGCGACGGCGGAAGACCGGTGTGCCGCCGATGTCGGGGTGGGCACGCCGCCCCCTCGTGGCGCTCCGGACGCACCACCACGGGGTCACTCCTGAGTGCCGTCCTCGTGCCCCGGCTTGGCCCGCCGACGTGGCCGGGGCTGGTCGTCCCGGCGAAACACCGCCACCACGTCCTCGATGGGGACCACGTAGAGCAGGTTGTCCTGCTCGAAGTCCACGGGGATCGAGTTCTTGGGATGAAACAGGACCTTGTCGTACTTCTCGATCGGAAAGTCGGCGTCGCGCTCCACCTGCAGGCTGACCTCGACGACGCGGCCGGTGATCGTGGGGATCTCGGCCTGATCCGGTAGCACGATGCCCCCGCGGGTCGTGTGGCGGCTCTCGTCCTTGCGGATCAGCACCCGCATTCCCAACGGCTCGACAGACTCGTGCACCACCTCGCTCCTCACCGTTTCACGCCTGCGACCAGCGGCGACGTCGCCACCGGCCTCGCGCTGCGATCACCATGCCCCGCAGGCCCCACATGCCGACCGCCGCAAGGCCGACCGCCGTCGGCTCGGGCACCGCCACGACGGCGGCGGTGAGTGTCTCCGACGAGGCGTTCGCCGCAAAGCCAGCGTCGAAAAGGCCCGTGGAGAGCGACTCCGCCACATCGAGGAGGTCCACGACGCCGTCGTAGGTGAAGTCGCCCTCACCCCAGATCGCCGACCCGCCCGCGTCATACTTGCCCCCCGCCAGCAGATCGGCGGCATCGAGAATGTCGAACAGCCCGTCGAGGTTGCCATCGCCGGGGGCTGCGAATGCAACCGTGAACGAGCCGTCGGCCTCCTGGTTCCAGCCGACCGTCCGGTTCACCCCACCGCCGATCGCGGCGGCGGCGACCGCCGATCCGATGCCCCGCGTGCCGGTCCAGGTGCCATCCCCACGGCCGGCGATCAGGCCGGCCACGAGCGCGTGCCGCGCGATCCCGCCCGCCCCGACGCTCAACCGGCCCCGCCCCACGTCGACGAGCCCGGTGCCCAGCATGGCGAGGCCCGCCACCCGAAAGTCGACGGTCGGATCGTCGGCGAGGGCGAGGGTGCCGCCCGAGATCAAAAGCCGCGCGAGCGGCGCGGTCGCGCTGCCCGACGCCACCAGGCGACCGGCCGCGATGTCGATCGTGCCCGAGGCGAGCAGGGGCGAGGTCACCGCGAGTGTGCCCGCCCCCGTCTTCGTGAGTCCGGTCGCGCTCGACACGATCGCCGCGAGCGTGGCCGTCTGGCCCGCGGCCACGTCGATCGTCGGCCGCGCCGTTCCCGACGCGAGCGATACCGTGCCCCCGCGGAGCACGAAGCCGCTCGACTGGAACCCGAGTCCCGCGGCAGCCACGCGGCCCGCCACCGTGACCGTGCCCGACAGCCCCGCGAATATCGCCCGGGCCTCGGGGATCGGCGCGAGCCGACCCGCCCCGGCGACCCAACGCATCCCGGTGTCGGTCCACGTCCCACTGCCCCCGGCGGTCGTCCCGGTCGCGGCCGCGGACCACGTCACCTGCGCGGGCGTGCGGTAGAGCGCATCGAGCCGCCCCTGCACGTCGGCGAGCGACAGCGTGCGTCCAAACACCGACACCTCGTCGATCGAACCGGCCCACGCCTCCTGCATGGCGGTGCCGGAGAGGAATCCGCCGATCGCCATCCGCGCGGTGGCCAGCGGCGTGCCACTCGCCGTCTGCGAGGTGATCACGCGCGACACCTGCCTCTGGCCGGCGGTCAGGTCCGCGAGGTAGGAGCTGATCGTGGTCTGCGACCCAGACACCGTGTAGGTGCTCGCCACGTAGTACCAACGGCCCGGTGCGAACACCGGGGCGAACGTGGCCTTGTTGTCAGCCTGGGTGAGGCTGTCGCCGATGATGGTCGAGAGTGAGTCGCCCGTCACGTCCTCCTGCTGTACCACGAAATAGCCGCGGTTGTTGGTGGCCTGGCCGCCCGCGTTGACGGCGTAGCCGATCGAACCACCCGTCTCGAGCAGCTCCGGCCGCACAAGCGCCTCGACGGTGTACGATGACGGCAGCGTGATGCTGCCGGTCGTCGCGAGGGCAGCGCCACCGGCCGTCGACGAGAGCCGCCCGAGCCGCTGCGGCGACATCGCCGTGCTGGTCTCGTCGAGGCCCATGCCGTAGACGATCGCCGCCGTGGTGCCTTCGCTGCCATACGCCAGGGCCTGCAGGCCACCCCCTGCCCCGGTCCCGGAGTTGCGGAGGAGCTCGCCGGGAGTCGCGCCCTCGAAGCTCCACTGGTAGAGCAATGCCGCCTCGGACCGGGCGGCATCCCGGAGCTGCGAGGTGAACGTGCGGCTGGCGGGGGTCTCGAGCACGCGTGACACGGTACTGCCGCCGTCGCCGCCACCCGGCAGCCGCATCGTGACCCGCACCACATCGGCGGGCCCCTCGGCCCGCGACCGCGTGACGTCGGCATGGATCGTGGTCGCCTGGTTGGTGGGATTCGACACGGAGAGCACGGCCGCGGCCGGCGCCTCGTCGAACATCACAAGCGCCGGCTCCCGCACTGCAAGCGTGGCTCCACTCCCAGTGGCGAGCGTGCCTGACGCATAGAAGGCTGCCTGCGTGAGCCGCATCGCATCGTGCCGCGCCGCCTGAAGAGTCCGCGTGTTGGCGAGGATGCGGACGGCTGGGCTCTCGGCATACGCCGCCACGGCCGAGCCGCTCACCCCCGGCAGGACGACGTAGGCATAGCTCCCGCCGGCGGTTGCCGTGCCGTGCCCCACCTGCAGGCTGAACACGCTGCCGCTGACGAGCGTGCTCGACTGCGACGTATTGAGCGCCGACCACGATCCGCTCTGCACGGCCGCACGGACGGTCACGTTCTGCGGCGTCGGAAACACGTAGCCGACGCCGTCGTGATGCACCCAGCTGAGGTCGCCACGCGACACGGTCCCGCTCGCGACCGCACCGCTCGAGCCGGTGGTGGTCGCCCACGCTGCCGACCCCGACTGAAAGGTCTGGTTGAGCGTGGTGATCACCTCGCCGGTGGCGGCGGGAGCGTCGATGCCCGATCCGAGTGCGAGCTGGAGGTCGTCGAAGAAGAACCAGGACTTGCGAGCCTTCACGTTCCGCTGGGAATAGTCGAGCACGGTGGCTCCGTTGCGGCCGTCCGACACGCCGCCGACGAAGGCGGTCGTGCCCGGCATGCCCCACGTGGTCGTGGGCGTCAGCGAGTAGGCGGCCTGCTCCGTGGTCGTTCCCGGCAGCCGCCGCCAGTCCCAGATCGGCTGGATGTCGGTGTATTCGTTGCCCCGCCGCTGGATGAGGTTCACGCCATCGGCGAGGTGCAGGCTCTGCAGCCCCTCGCCGTTCCCCGTCTCCGGCTCGAGCGTCCGCGTGGACGACACCTTCACGGTGGCCGAGAAGCCCGGCCGCTGGTGCGAGGTGAAATCGGACCGCCAAAAGTGGCGGTGGCCGGTGAGCGCGAGGGCCGAGGAGGCCGTGCCGGAGGTCCGCGCGGCAGCGAGCCGGTCCCCCATCGCCGTGAGTTCGGCGGCTCGGTAGGTCGTCATGGCCTTCGCCTGGGCGACCACGCCGATGATCCCGTTGCCGAGGTTCCTGCTACTAGACCGCGTGACGCCGCGCCCCTGGGCGGTGTGGTCGAACGTGGTGCCGCGGAGCATCCACTGCTGCCCGTCGAGAAGATAATCGGCGATCACGTGCGCCTCGGCGTCGGCCAGCCCGTAGCCCGTGCCGACGGCGTAGGACGTGATGTCGAGCGCAAGGGAGGCGAACGTCAGGCCGTAGGAGCCGTTGTTGAGCTGGGGCCCGTGCTGGTGGAAGCTGAAGTCGGGCTGGATGCCCTCGCTGGTCGTGACCACCAGCGTGTCGCCGATCGCCGCGAAGGCCTCGGCGGTGAGCGCGTTGTCGCGGACGAGCACGCCGCGGAGGATCGTGGCATACGCCCGATCCATGCGGTTGGTGCCGGTGTTGGTGCCGCCGTTGGTGCTCCGCGGAAGGGTCGAGCGGCCCACGATCGCCGTGCCGCTCGTGATCTGGGCGGCCGTGAGCTGCGGCTGCACGAGCAGCATCGTGCCGCCGAGGAGCTGCGGCGTGTTGATCTCGTTGTACCACCAGTTCGTGCTGCGGGGATTGAGCGTGACGAACGCGTCGTAGGCCTTGAGGATCCCCGCCAGCAGCGTGGGCGACCCGGAGAGCGAGTGCGTGGGGCTCGCGTAGGCCCGGGCCATGTGCAGCATCCGCGTGAGGTGCGTCTGCTGCGACCAGCCGGTCTGGCTCGTGTCGGCGTAGTTCACGTCGGCCCAGCGGCCATTGGCCCCGAGCGAGGTCAGGTAGCCGTTGGTCGTGCCCGCGCTCAGGGCCGACGCCGTCAGGTCGGACCGGATCCGTGCCGCGACGGTGTCGAGATCGTCCCCGTGGGCGGCCGCCGCGACGGCCACCGCGACGAACAGGCTCGACAGCCGGGCGAGGCGGAGCATGCGGCGGATCACGCGGGCTCGACGCCCGGCATGGCTCCCGTTGAGGTGGCGAACGACTCGGCCTCGAGGCCGGTCTGCCGGAGGATCGACACGAACAGGTTGGGCAACGGGTGATTCTTCTTCTGGTCGAAGGCGACGTGGCTCCCGTGACGGAACCCGCCGCCGGCGAGGAGCACCGGCAGGTTGCGGTTGTCGTGGCTCGAGGCGTTGCCGAGGTTGCTCGTGAGCAGCGCGGTGGTGCGATCGAGCAGGCTGCCCCCGTCGTCGCCCCCCTCGTCGCCGGCAGCCAACCCGCGGAGAAAGTCGCCCCAGGCCCGCACGATCTCCGTCTCCACCAGCGCGAGCTGGGCGAGCTTCTCGTCGTCGAGCCCGTGATGCGAGAGCGAATGATACCCCTCGTCCACGCCCTCGACCGGCACCACGCCCCCGCTGCCGCCGAGATGCAGCGTCACGAAGCGGGTCGAATCGGTCGCCAGCGCGAGCCGCACCATGTCGCTCATCAGCCGTTGGCGGCCCACGAAGTCGTTGGGGTCGCCGATGTCCGTGGGCTTCGAGATGTCGACCTTCGGCTTCGGCCGGTTCACCCAGGCCTCGCTCTCCACCAGCCGCTGTTCCAGCTCCCTGACACTGGTGAAGTAGGCGTCGAGCCGGTCGCGATCGCCGCGGCCCAGCGTCCGCTCGAGCGCCCGCGTGTCGTCGGCGACGAGGTCCATGATGCTCCGCCCCTCGCGGGCCCGGGCTGCCTGCCGTGCGCGGTCCGCGGCAGAGTCGGCGACGAACAGCCGCGTGAACAGCCGCGACGGTGAATCCTCGGCCGGCACCATCGAGCCGTTGTCGGTGTACGACGGGCTGTTGCTGCCCGCGAGGCCGAGCACGAGTGACGGGAACCGCGTGGCCTGGCCGAGGTGCTTGGCCAAGAGCTGGTCGAGCGAGATCGTGTTTCGCGTCTGAGCCGAGGCCGACATGGGCGCGGCCGTCAGCAGGCTCGCCTCGGCGCGATGCCCGCCCGACACGCCCGGGTGCGACGCACCGGAGATCACGGTGAGCCGGTCGAGGAGATCCCCGAGCGGAGCGAGATACGCCGACGGCTCGTAGTCCCGGCCCGCCTGCTTGGGGTTCAGGTTCTCGGCGAGCAGCCCGAGGCCGAGCGTCATGGCCACGAACCGCCGTGGCGGCCGGACGGAGGCCGTCTCCCCGAAGGCGGCGTTCATCGCCGAGAGCCAGGGCACGGCCACCGCCACCCCAGCGCCCTTGAGGAGGGTGCGACGAGGCAACGACCGTTGGAAATCGCAGTGCACGCGGATGTCCATCACCGGCTCCTCG
>CAXNJC010000081.1:0-6423 GCA_964202525.1 Pirellulales bacterium | reverse complement strand
GCCCGGTGGATCATGACCGGCTGGTGCTTCGCGTTGTCGGCCCCGATGTATTCGAGGTCGAAGCGTTCCTTGCTCGGCAGGTTGTAGTCGAGCTGCACCGTGCCGAGCTGCCACTCGCGGCCGAGCGAGTCGTTGACCACGAAGTCGATTTTGGGACCGTAGAAGGCGGCCTCACCGGGCTCGGGTTCGCAGCCGGGCAGGTTCATGCGGCGGGCCACCCGCTCGATCGCCGCCTCGGCCTCGTTCCACCGCTCCGGCGGGCCGACGTACTTGTCGCTTGCCGGATCGCGGAACCCGAGCCGGACGCGGAAATTGTCGAAGGCCAGGCTCTCCAGCACCTTGAGCGTGAAGTCGATGCAGCCCTCCACCTCCTGCTCCACCTGCTCGTGGGTGCAGAAGATGTGGGCGTCGTCCTGGGTGAAGCCACGGACCCGCGTCATGCCGCCGAGCTCGCCCGACTGCTCGTAGCGGTAGACGGTGCCGAACTCGGCCAGCCGCAGGGGGAGATCCTTGTAGCTGTGCGGCCGGGCCTTGTAGATCATCGTGTGGTGCGGGCAGTTCATCGGCTTGAGCAGGTACTGCTCGTCGTCGCTCATCACGATCGGCTTGAACTGGCTGTCGGCGTAGTAGGGATAGTGGCCCGAGATCTTGTAGAGATCCACCTTGCCGATGTGCGGCGTGTAGACCGGCTGGTAGCCGCGGGTGGCGAGTTCCTCGCGGACGAAGGCCTCGAGCGTGCCACGGAGCACGGCCCCCTTCGGCATCCAGAGCACGAGGCCGGAGCCGACGAGCGGGCTCGTGGTGAAGAGATCCAGCTGCTTGCCCAGCACCCGATGATCGCGGCGGCGGGCCTCTTCCAGCGCCGCCAGGTGGGCGTCGAGGTCGGTCTGCGTGAACCAGGCGGTGCCGTAGAGCCGCTGGAGCTGGGCGTTGCTGGCGTCGCCCTTCCAGTAGGCCCCGGCGATGTTCGTGAGCTTGAAGGCGCCGATGCAGCCGGGGCTCGGCACGTGGGGGCCGCGGCACAGGTCGACGAACTCGCCCTGACGATAGAACGACAGCGACGGGTGGGCGGCCAGGCCCGTCTCGATGTGCTCGGCCTTGAGGGGCTGGTTGAGGCCGCGCACGAGCTCGGCCGCCTTCTCCCGGGGCACCTCCACCCGCTCGAACGCCTCGTCGGCCTCGATGATCCGCCGCATCTCGGACTCGATCGCAGGCAGGTCCTCGTCGGTGATCGGCCGCGCAGCTCGCATGTCGTAGTAGAACCCCTCCCCGACCGTGGGGCCGAAGGCGAGCTCGACGCCGTCGAAGAGCCGCATCACGGCCCTGGCCATCACGTGGGCCGCCGAGTGCCGCATCACCGGCAGGGCGCGGGGATCGCCGGTGTAGAGCGGCTCGAGCTCGGCCGTGCCCTCCGCGGGCAGCGGGGCGTCGAGGCCGACCGTTGCACCGTTCAGAATCGCCGCAATGGGCCGACCGACCCGTGCTGAGCCTGCAGCCGGAACGGCGAGGGCGTCGGCGACGCGGCCGGAGGAATCGCACTGGCGGACGGTGCCGTCGGGAAAGCGCACGGTGATCATGATGCTGGCGGCCGTGAAAAGGGGTTTTGGGGGAGATTCCGGAGCGTAGCCGCCCCGTCGATCGGGCGACAAGCGGAGCCGGCCGTTTCCCGCCCGCTGCCCACCGTCGCTTGACGGGCGCCATTTCAGGCGCGAGACTCCAGATGGTTCTGCGGGCGATTAGCTCAGTTGGTTAGAGCACTAGCTCGACAAGCTAGGGGTCATAGGTTCGAGTCCTATATCGCCCATTTCGGCCCACCGTCTCTCAGGAGGCGTGGCGAGACGCCTGCGGTCGAGGCGTGGCGTAGCCGTGGTCCACGAACCACCGCCAGGCGTGTTCGACCGTGTCTTCGAGCGGTCGGAGGGAGTAGCCCAGTTCCGCCCGGGCTCGATCGCTCGAGAAGTGCTGGCGCAGGAGCGACATCGTCGCCGCGGCGGAGTTGAGCGGCCCCTCGCGTCCCACACACGCTCCGATCAGATCGCCGACCCGGCCCGCGAAGCGAACCAGTGGCGGCGGGGCCGCGCCCCGCGGCGGCCGGCGGCCCGACACCCGGGCGAACAGCGTCCACGCCTCCAGGAAGGAGAGGTGGTGGCCGCCGAGAATGTAGCGGCGGCCCCGCACGCCCCGGTCGATGGCGGCGGCGATGGCGGCGGCGATGTCGCGGACATCCCCGAAGTGCTGGGAGCCGGGGGGGGCGAACAGGCCCTTGCCCTGGGCCACTTCGAGGAGCATCCGCCCGCTCGACGGCTTCCAGTCCCACGGGCCGAGCATGAACACGGGATTGACGATCACCGCGTCGAGCCCGCGGTCGACCTCGTCGAGCACCGCCCGCTCTGCCTCGCGCTTGGTGACCACGTAGGGACACTCGATCGTGTTGCCGAAGGGCGTCTCCTCGTCGGCTGGAGACCCGTCGTCCGTCAGCCCCAGTGCGTTGACGCTCGACACCTGCACCAGCCGCGCGCCGATCGTCCGGGTGGCCTCGGCGACGATTCGCGTGCCCTCCACGTTCACCCGGCGCATCTCGTCGAGCATCCGCCAGCCCACGTGGACCATGGCCGCGGCATGGATCACCGTGCGACTACCGTCCACCGCCCGGCGGACGGCCGCGGCGTCGGTGACGTCGCCCACGACCCGGTCGACGGGGAGCCCGTCGAGTTCGCGGCTGCGGGCACGGCTGCGCACCAGCGTCCGGACCCGCAGGCCTCTGTCGAGGAGCAGCCGGATAAGGTTGTTGCCGACGAGCCCGGTGCCGCCGGTGATCAGGCAGTCGATGGTGTCAGGCATCGGAGTGCCCGCCGCGGGCGAGCGTGAGGGGGCCGCCGATCGGCGGGGCCTGCGAGGAGCCACAGCGCCGGACCGGGGATCGGTGGGGGATGGTAGGGAGCCACCGGCCGCCGGCGGAAGACCTGTCCGCCGTCGGGCGGGGAGTGGGCGGTTGGGGGGGCCGGACGGTCCGGCAGGCGGCCCCCCGGGCCTCCGGTGAACCCCCGGTCCCGAGCCTGCGTAGGATTGGTCGTCTGCCCGACCCACGGAGGAACTCCGCATGAACCGTGAAGACTTGGTGCTGCTCTGCCAGCGGTTTGCCGACCGCCGGACGGGCGTCGTGACGGGCCGGGTGCGGCTCGATGACACCTCCGACCTCGTCGATCCCGTCCCGGAGATTCTCCGCAGTTTCCGGCGTGCAGAGATCTCGGAAAGCGAGAAAAACGCCCTCGTGTCGCTCGTCTGCGACCCGGACGAGGATGCCGACGTGTTCGCCGAGCAGGCGTGCATCCGCGATCCGTTCGCCGACGAGCAGGTCACCGGCGACGACGACTGACGGCCGGCTGGCGGTTGCAGCCCGGCTCAGCTGCCACCCTTCATCGACAGGCTCTTGACCGTCATCACGGCGCCGACGCTCATCAGCGCCAGCCCGAGCCACCGCGGCGGTTCGATCACCTTGCGGGGTGCCGCTCCCTGCCAGATGGCCGGTTGCTGGGGGCCCGAACCCATCCGCGCGGCGACGAACGTGCTCGACCGCTCGTTGAGCGTGAACGACTGGACCACGCGGAACTGCATGCCGGCGAGGAACAGCAGCAGGCCGGCGAGCAGCAGATGGTTGCGCTTGGGCAGCATGAAACACTCCCGGGCGGGCTGGAACGACGCCCGAGTGTCGTCATCGATCCGCATCCACCTTCCTGTTCACCCCAGCTTGCCCGGATGCGGTCGTGAGGCCTGCTCCGGCCGCGCCCGGGTGTCCACGGCCGTGGGTGGGGCAGTTTGGGACGGCGACGGGCGACCGTGCCGAAAATAACTGTGGATCGGGTCGTGCCGGTGACGATGAACCTGTCGATCGTGATGGTTTTATCGCTGGAACCGCAACCGCTGACGAGGCCGACCGTGATCGCTCGACCGAATCGATCCGTGATCCTGCTCGCGGCTTGGGCCGCCTGCTCCCTGGCCGCTCCGCAGCCGCTGGCCGCGGCCGACCGCGAGGCATTCGACCCCGCGTCGGTGCCGCCGGTGCTGTCGGAATCCGGCGAGGCGCTGCCGCCAGACGCGATCATCTCCGACCGCATCGTCCTCGCCCCGGACGAGGCGGTGGACGGCGGCCCGACGGAGTCGATTCTCGCCGGCGAAGCGGCGGCCGAGGTCGTCTCGCCGCCGTTCGTCGAGTCGGTCGTCGACACCGGCGGCGAACCGCGGATGCTCGAGGTGTCGTCCCAGGGCCTCGACGGCATGCTCATGGACGACTTTGCCATGGACGAGATGCCCTTCGAGGCGAGTTCCGGACGGTGGTTCTGGAACGGCGGCTGGTACATCGGCGGTGAGTCCCTGTGGATGGAGCGGAGTCGCAACAACCGCACCGTGATCGTGGAGGACTACCGCCGGCGTCCTCTGAATCCCGACTTCCTCGACGTGGCCAAGTTCACGACCATGGCGCAGCCGTTCAACGTCGCCCCGGGTGCCCGGGTGACGATCGGCAAGTCGCTGGGCCGCGACTACCTCGACCGTGACCGGTTCTTCGAGTTCGTCTACTACGGCGGGATGGCCTACCAGGACAACGACGGCTACAACGCCCGCCCCGATGCGTTGCGGGTGATCACGCCGCTGGGGTCGCTCGTGCCCGGCTTCAACGGGGCGAGCACCTACAACACGCGGATGAACTCCGATTTCAACAGCTGGGAATGGGACTACAAGCTCCGCCGGCGGCTGGGCCGCGACCAGCTCGTGATGTCGCCGGGCGGCGGCTGGACGCGGCACGCCGAACGGGGCTGGCTCCCTGCCCTGATCATCGGACCGCGGCTCACGACCGTGAACGAGGACTTCCAGCTCAGCACGAGCCGGAACGGCGTGCCGTCGTCGGACTTCAGCGGTCAGTACACGATCAATGCGGCCAACTGGCTCCTGGGCTGCAACATCGGCGGCGAGCTGATCAGCCAGAACGAGTTCTACTACTGGGGCCTCCGCGGCCGGGCGGCGCCCGCCCTGACCTTCGCGAGCACCAACCAGACCGCCTATGGCGTCAACACGACGGGAGATCCCCAGCCGTTTCCGCCGGGCAACACGTCCGTGGTGTTTGAGAAGCAGGCGACGCGGACGTCGGCCGGCTTCGTCGGCGACCTGACCCTGCTGGCCGGCTGGCAGGTCACTCCCAACTTCTCGCTCCAGGCCGGCTACGACTTCCTCTGGGTCGCCGGCATGGCCACCGCCACCCGCCAGTTCGACCTCGACCAGCGGGATACCAAGCCGATCAACACGGGCGGGCAGACCTTCTACAACGGCTTCTCGTTCGGCTTCAACGGATCCTGGTGAGCCGGCCCGGCTGCAGCGCCGGGGATCGTCACTCCGCCGCCAGGGCCACCGCGACCGCCTGGCCCGTGGTGCAGGCGTTGACGGCGATGGCTGTGCCCGGCCGCCCCGCGAGTGGCCCGCCGTGCACCACGGCGACCGGGCACTGCGGATCGGGCGTGCGGTAGCTCCGGGTGGGCGGCACGACGCCCGCGGTCAGGCCGAGCACGCTGGCGAGCATCTCGACCACGCCGCCGCCCGCGCCGAGGTGGCCGAACGACGATTTCGGTGCGGTCACCGGCGTGTCGCCGAGCTCGGCGACGATCGCCCCGGCCTCGGCCCGGTCCATCTCGATCGTCGAGAGTCCGTGAGCGTTGACGTGCCCGACGTCGCGAACCTCCAGGCCCGCTGCCTCGCGGGCGGCGCGGATCGCCTGCCGCAGCGCCGCCCCGCTCACACCGTCGCGGCGGGCCCGCGGCTCGCACCGTGAGGCCGTCGCCAGGATGCGGCCGATGATCGAGGCGCCCCGGCGGGTCGCGTGCTCCCGCGACTCCAGAATCACCGCCCCGGCCCCCTCGCCGTTGACGAGGCCGTCGCGGTCGCGGTCGAAGGGCCGGCTGGCCGATGCGAAGTCGTCGCCCCGGTGCGAGAGCTGGGCCGCGCCGCGGGCCACCATCGCCGTGGGGTGGAGACGGCAGCCGGTGCCCCCCGCGATCATCACGTCGGCCCAGCCGCGGCGAATCACGCTGGCGGCCTCGCCCACCGCCAGCAGGCCCGACACGTCGCCGAGCACGATCGAGTTATTGGGGCCGCGGGCGTCGTGGGCGATGGCCACGTGCGACGCGGTCATGTTGGGCAGGTGCTTGAGGAGCCAGAGGGGATGCACCTCCTGCTGGATCGCCTCGGCCCAGAGGTGGTAGTCGAACGCGCCGCCGGCCGCCGCCCGCCGGTAGGTGCTCTCGAGATCCTCGATGTCGGCGTAGATCATGTCGCCGCCGAACACCACGCCGAACCGCGTGGGCTCGACCCCGCCGGCGACGAGCCCGGCATCGGCGACCGCGAGGTCGGCCGCGGCGAAGCCGAGCTGGATGTCGC
>CAXNJC010000080.1:0-6437 GCA_964202525.1 Pirellulales bacterium | reverse complement strand
TCGGCGGCGATCAGATCTTGCTTCAGGGCGGCATGCATCCGACGCTGCCGTTGGAGTGGTATGAGGAGATGCTCCGCGACATCAAGTCGCACTTCCCGCAGGTCAACATCCACGGGTTTTCGCCCCCTGAGATCCACGCCTTCACGAAGGTCTCGAAGCGGCCCCTCCGTGAGGTGCTGGAGCGGCTGGCCCGCGCGGGCCTCGGCTCGCTGCCGGGCGGCGGCGGCGAGATCCTCGTCGACCGGGTGCGGGCGGCCATCACCCGGGGTAAGGCGATGACCGAGGACTGGCTCGAGGTGAGCCGGCAGTGGCACCTGCTGGGCGGGCGAAGCACCGCCACGATGATGTACGGCCACGTGGAGACGCTCGCGGAGCGGGTCGAGCACCTGGACCGGCTGCGGACGCTGCAGGACGAGACGGGCGGCTTCACGGCGTTCATCTGCTGGTCGTTCCAGCCGGACAACACCCAGATGGCCGACATCCCGCCGGCCGGCGCTTTCGAGTATCTCAAGACCCAGGCCGTGGCCCGGCTGTACCTCGACAACATTCCGAACATCCAGTCGAGCTGGGTGACGCAGGGCCGCGACATCGGCCAACTCGCGCTGCTCTACGGCGCGAACGACATGGGCAGCCTGATGCTCGAGGAGAACGTGGTCAGTGCCGCCGGCACGGTGCACCACCTGACGCTCGAAGGCATCACGTCGGCGATCTCGGAACTGGGATGGATTCCTCGGCGCCGCAACGTGTTCTACGAGTTGTTCGAGGAGGAGCCCTCCACCACGCCGGCTGATCGCGAGCGGGCCAGGACCCGGGCGGTGCCTCTGCCGGTGGCGACGACGTCGCCGTGAGCGGCCGGCGAGGCGAACTCGTGATCCGCGGCCGCTGGATCGTGCCGATGCGGGGCCCGCCGATCCGTGGAGGCGCCGTACGGATCCGCGGCGGCCGGGTGGTCGCGGTGTCGGCAGGAGCGGTCGCGGCCCGCGACCGGGCCTCCCGGGTGGTCGACCTGCCCGACGCGGTCGTGATGCCCGGGCTCGTCAACGCCCACACGCACCTCGAGTTTTCCGACATGGAAGCTCCGCTCGACGCCGCCGGGGGGCTGCCGGCATGGATCGGCCGGGTCATCGCCCTGCGGCGAAGCCGTGGCCCCACGGCGGCGGCCGCGGCGATCGATCGCGGCCTCCGCGAATCGGCCGCACACGGGGTGACCGCGATCGGCGAGATCGCCACCGGCCTCCCGGCGGGCGGCTACCCGACGGGCGGGCCCCGGCTCCGCGTGTTTCGCGAGGCGCTGGCCCTGGCGCCGGAGTCGGGCGCTGCCGTCGGCCGCCATGCCATCCGCGACCTCGCGCGGCTCGCAGCGTGCGGCGTAGCCGCGGGGCTCTCGCCCCATGCTCCCTACTCGGTGAGCGTGGGGCTCGGTCGGCGCCTCGTCGAGGCGGCCCGCAGGCGGACGCTGCCGCTCGCGATGCATCTCGCCGAGAGCAATGCGGAGGAGGAACTGCTGCGGAGCGGCGGCGGCGCGTTTCGCGAGCTCTTCGACCAACTCGGCGTCTGGCCAAGAGCGACGCCTCCGGCGCTCGTGCCGGCGGCCGACTGGATGTCGATCCTGGCCCGCAGCCCGCGGGCGGTCGTCGTCCACGGTACGCACCTCGACCGGGATGCCGGGGCCCTGGCGCGGCTCGCGCGACACCGCGACCGCCTGTGCGTCGCCGTCTGCCCGCGGACCACGCAAGCGCTCTCCGGTCGGCTCCCGCCCGTCCGCCTGTTTCGCGAGGCCGGCGTGCGGGTCGCGATCGGCACCGACAGCCGGGCGTCGACTCCGGATCTCTCGGTGCTCGCCGAATGCCGCGTGCTGGCCGACGCGGGTGTGGCCTCGGCGGAGGAGGCCGTGCGGATGGCGACGCTGGAGGGCGCCTGGGCGCTCGGCTTCGAGCGGACGAGCGGCGCGGCGGCTGCGGACCGGCCCGCCGATCTGGCGATCCTCGCCGCCGCGGCGTGCGGCGATCCCTTCGAAGCGATCCTCGACCCCGCCACACGGGTCATGGCGACGATGCGGGCCGGTCGGGTGATCGCGGGGAGCCTGCCGGGGCTTGCGTGAGCCGCAGGACGTCGGCGGCGGGCACGCACATGTTGAGCCCCATCTGGAAGTCGCCGGGCGATGCCTCGCCGCGGCCGGCGGCATGGGCGTCGTCGTTGCCCGCGTAGACGGCCAGCGTGCTCGACACCATCCCCACGACGTTGCCGCGGTCGTCGACCAGCGGTCCGCCGCTCGATCCCACCGCGAAGTCGACGGTGGTCGTGAACATCGTCTTGGCCTGGCCGTCGGCACGGTACACGAAGGACCGGGAGAGGATGCCCTCGGTGAGCGAGTAGAGCGCGCCGTCCGGGTGGCTGAGCGCATGCAGCCGCAGGCCGGGCCGGGCGTCAGCCAGGAGTGGAAGGGGCGTCAGGCCGTCCACACCGCCGAGCCGGCAGACGGCGATGTCGGCGAACGGGCTCACGGCGAGGATCTCGGTGACGGGGTGGACGATGCCGTCCGGCGTCTGCGCCGCCAGCACCGGGGCCCCGGGCAGATCCACCACGTGGTAGTTGGTGACCACGAGGCCCGTGGGGTGGATCACGAATCCGGTCGCGAGGGAGAGATCGTGCCCCGGGCCCTCGGTCCGCGGCTCGAGCCCCGCCATCACGACCACGCTCTTCCGGACCCGTTCGAACAGCTCGTCACCCCGGAGCGGGCGATCGGCCGGGGGAAGGACGTCGACGTGGATCGGCTCGACGCCGGCCCGCGAAAGCAACTCGTCCACTGGCACCGCCCGTCCGGACGCCACGAGCCCGCGGAGCTCGTCCTCGAGCTGCCGGAGGCGCTCGTCGTCCGTGGGCCCCGGATCGGCCGGAGGCCGCTCGTACTCGGCGAGGATCTCGCGCAGCACGAGCCGCGTCGACGGATCGTCGCTGAGCTCGATGGCGCGGCGGTGCAGTGCCAGCCCCTCGGCGCGGTCGCCTGCCGTGAGGAGCGCCCGGGCGAGGGTCTCCAGCACCTCCGCGTCGTCTCCGCCGGTGAGCTCGTGGGCCCGCCGGGCGGCGCGGACGGCGAGGGCCACGTCGCGATGGGGCAGGGCATCGTCGGTGAGGATGCCCCAGGCCAGCGAGTCGAGCGCGAGGGCGTCGTCGGCGTGGTCTCGCAGGATCGCCTCGGCGAGCTCGCGGGCCCGCTCTCGCCCCTCGGGCTCGGCGAGCGCGGCGAAGTAGTCGTCCACGGGCGATGCCGCCGCCGCCGGCTCCGCAAGGTCGGCCGCCTGCCGGGCCGCGGCGGCCCCGCCGGGAAGCAGTGTGCAGGCCACCAGCCCGGCCGCGATCGCACGCACCGGCCATGAGCGGCGGCAGTCGGTGCGACGGTCGGGACGATGGCTCACAGCCGGCAGTTGCCGATGCGGGTTTCGATGATCGCCGAGGCGCCGACCGCCTCGAGCTGCTCCATCACGGCATGCACCTCGCCACGCTTCACCATCGCCCGCACGGCGCACCGCGAGGAGTCCTCGAGTTGCATCACCGTCGGAGAGTTGAATCCGGGCGTGATCCGCTCCGCGTCGGCCAGCCGGGCTCGGGGCACGTTGTATTCCAGGAGCGACCAGCTCCGGGCGATCACAATGCCCTCGAGCCTGCGCACGATCCTGTCCGCCAGGGCGGTGTCGGCGAGCCGGGGATGCTGGATCAGCACGGTCTCGTAGCGACCGATCTCGTCAAGCACGTGGAGCCGGTTGGCGGCGAGCGTACTGCCGGTCTCCACGAGGTCGACGATCGCGTCGGCGACGCCGAGGACGATCATCACCTCCACGCTCCCGGAGAGCTCGACGAAGTGGGCGTCGACGCCGCGCTCGGCGAGCCAGCGGCGGGTGACCCGCGGAAAGCTCGTGGCGATCCTCCGCCCGGATAGCTTCCGGGGATCGTCGATCGTGGCGTCGTCCGGCACGCAGAGCGCCAGCCGGCAGCTGCCCACGCCGAGATCGAGCCGATGCACCACCTCGGCCCCGCTCTCCGCCACGAGGTCGGCCCCCGTGATCCCGAGATCGATGGCGCCCTCCGCGGTCAGCACGGGGATGTCGTCGGTGCGGAGGAAGGTGATCTCCACGGGCATGTCGCGGCAGCGGGCGAAGAGGGCCCGTTCGGTGCGCCGGAACGAGAGGCCGGCGTCGCCCAGCAGCTGGGCCGAGAGTTCCGCGAGGCGGCCCTTGCTCGGCACGCCGATGCGAAGGAGGCGGTCCTGGTGATCGGTCATGTCGATGGTCCCTGGGGAGCGGCGGTCCGGGCCGCCTTCTCGTCGAGCCCGGAAACGCCGAAGCGACGAGCCAGCTCCGCCTCGACGAGGCCGAACGGCACGTCGCGGCAGGCCAGCAGCACGAGCATGTGGTAGACCAGATCGGCCGCCTCCGCGACGACGCGATCGTCGGTCTCCTCCCGGGCGGCCCGCACGAGTTCGTCGGCCTCCTCGGTGACCTTGGCACCCGCCCCCTCGGCACCGCTCGCGAGCAGCCGGGTGGTGTACGATCGGGCGGAGGGATCGGCCTTCCGTGATGCGATCACCCCCACGAGGGCCTCGAGCACTTCACCGCAGCGACGAGGCGATGGACGCGGATCGGACACGGTCGACGATGACTCCCGGGGGCGCGGCGGGGCACGCGTCCGGACGGTCCGGGGCGGCACCCGCTGGGCACCCAACTGTAGCACGGCCCGAGGGCCCGTCGGGCCCCCCTCGCGTGCCGCTCGGGGACGACTGCTGGTTCCTGTCGGGGCCCACGGCCTCGGGAAAGTCGGCCCTGGCGATTCCGCTGGCCCGCCGGCTCGGAGCGGAGATCCTCAGCGTCGATTCCATGGCCGTGTACCGGGGGCTCGATGTCGGCACCGCCGCACCGACCCCGGAGCAGCGGCAGGCCGTTCCCCACCACCTTCTCGACGTGGTGGACGCAGGCGAGGCCTATAGCGTCGCCCGCTGGCTCGCGGATGCGGCGGAGGCCATGGCCGACTGCCGGTCGAGGGGCCGGGCCATCCTCTTCGTGGGCGGCACCCCGCTCTACCTGCGAGCCCTCCGCGACGGCCTCGCCCCGCTGCCCCCGGCCGATCCCGCGATTCGGGCAGCCCTCGCCGCCGAGGCCGACCGCCGGGGGCCGGAGTGGCTGCACGCGAGGCTCGCCACGATCGACCCGGCCGCGGCCGCCCGCATCCACCCCCGCGACTCGAAGCGGACCATTCGGGCGCTGGAGGTGGCCGAGGTGACGGGCCGCCCCCTCTCGGAAGCCTTCGCGCCCGCCCCCGATCCGCTCTTCGAGCGGCGGCTGATGATCGTCGACTCGCCACGGACGGCGCTCTATCGCCGGATCGACCTCCGCGTGCACCGCATGTTCTCCGACGGGATCATCGACGAGACGCGGGCCGCACTCGCGGCGCCCGGCGGGATCGGGCCCACAGCCCGCCAGGCGGCCGGCTACGCCGAGACGATCGCCTTGCTCGCAGGGCAAATCGATCTCGCTGAGGCCGTCCGCCGCACGCAGCAGCGGACTCGTCAGCTGGCCAAGCGGCAGCTCACCTGGTTGCGAAGCTTCTCGGCCGCCACCTGGCTCGCGGCCTGACGCCCGATCACGTCCCCCGCGGCCCCGGGTGGCGAACCACCCGAGGGCTGCGGGCCGGACGGACGACGGTGGGTCGGCTACGCGACGAGCTTGACGGCCGGCTGCTCGCCGGTGATGCCGATGATGAACTCCTCGAAGATCTTCACGTCGAGGGCGGAAGCCGTCTCGGCCTCCGGGTGGAACTGCACGCCGATGGCAGTCCAGTTCTCGACGCAGCTCTCGATCGCCTCGACGACCCCGTCCGGGGCCCGGGCGGTCACCCGGAAGCTCGCCGCGACGTCGTCGATGGCCATGTGGTGCATGCTGTTCACGCGGATTTCGCCGTCGCCATACACCCGCTCCATCGCGGAGCCCGGCTCGACGACCAGGGCGTGCCGGTGGGCCAGGTCGGTCGGATCCTTGTGCGGGATGGCCTTGGGCAGATCCTCGGGGATGTGGAGGAACAGCGTGCCCCCCTCGGTGATGTTGAGCAGCTGCATCCCGGCCCCGATCGCCAGCACCGGCATGTGGCGGGCGCAGATGTGCTTGGCGAGCAGGCGGTCGAAGTCCTCGCGGCGGGTGTCCATCGGGCGGACGGCCGGGTGGGCCATGTAGCCGTCGCGGCGGGGATCGAGGTCGGCGCCCCCCACCATCACCACGCCATCGAGCAGGTCGAGCAGCCGGACGACGTCGTCCTCGTCGGCGAGCGGGGGCAGGATCACCGGGATGCCGCCGGAGGCGGTGATGCCGTCGAAGTAGCCGGCGGCGACGAACGACAGGGCGGCGTGCTCCTTGCGGGTCGAGCGGTAGTCGGTATTGATGCCGATGAGG
>CAXNJC010000079.1:0-6444 GCA_964202525.1 Pirellulales bacterium | reverse complement strand
TGAAGGCCGCGGGCCTGGCCGCGGCGATGAAGGCGCCGAATGGCGGCGACTTTCGCCCTCCCGACGCCGACGAGCGGGAGTGGTACGCCGGCGACGAATCGCAGCGGCTTGCCGACGCGGTGATCTCGTTTCAGACGCCGTCCGGCGGGTGGTCCAAGCACACCGCCTACTCCAAGGGGCCCCGGCGGCCCGGCATGCAGTGGACGAGCCAGAGCGAGCCCGGCCGCCCTCCGCACTACCAGGCCACCTTCGACAATGCCGCGACCATCCGCGAGATCGAGTTCCTCGCGTCGGTCTGGAGGGCGACGGGCCGCGACGACTGCCGCGCCGCCGCCCAGCGAGGATTCGAGTTCATCCTCGCCGCCCAGTACCCAAACGGCGGCTGGCCGCAGGGGTTTCCCCTCGAAGGCGGATACCACGACCTGATCACGTTCAATGACGACTCGATGACCAACATCCTGGTGCTGCTCAGGGCCGGCACGAGCGACGATCCACGGTATGCCTTCGTGGACGCGGACCTTCGGAACCGGCTCCGGTCGGCACTCGACCGCGGCGTGGCGTGCGTGCTGGCGGCGCAGGTGAAAGTCGACGGCCGCGCGACCGTCTGGTGCGCCCAGCACGATCCACTCACGCTCGCCCCCGCGGCGGCCCGCGCCTTCGAGCCCCCGGCTCTGAGCGGCGTGGAGAGTGCCCACCTGCTGAGGTTCCTGATGAGCCTCGAGGAGCCCTCTGCAGGCGTGATTACAGCCATCGAGGCGGGGCTGGCGTGGCTCGACGGGGCCACGGTGACCGGCGTGTCCAGAGTCGAGCGTGATGGCCGCACCATCTACGCCAAGGACCCGGCGTCGACCGAGCGGTACTGGGCGCGGTTCTACGATCTCGAGACTGGCGAGCCACTGTTTCCCGGCAAGAACGGCATCGTGTATGCGTCGTTCGAGGAGATGGCCGCCGCGAACGACAAGCTCGGCTACGACTACTACTCCACCCGGCCCGGCAGCATCCTCCGCAACGGCCAGAAGAAGTGGCGGAAGAAGCTCGACGCGGCACGATGACTCGGACCTGCCCCAGGAGGTGTCTTCGATGAAACCACAGATGCGACGTGAGCCGCTCGGGTTCACGCTGGTGGAGCTCCTGGTGGTGATCGCCATCATCGCGGTCTTGATCGGCCTGCTTCTCCCCGCCGTGCAGTCGGCCAGGGAGTCGGCGCGGCGGATGCAGTGTTCCAACAATCTGAAGCAACTGGGGCTTGGCGTGGTCAACTACGAGTCGGCGCGGAAGCGGTTTCCGCCGGGGGTACAGTACGACGAGGGGCTCACCCCGGCCGGCAACATCGGCGGGAGCACGCACGGGTCGGCGACGTTCGGCTGGGGCACGTTCATCCTGCCGTTCATCGACGGCGCGACCGTGTTCGCGCAGTTTCAGGCCGCCTCGCAGGGCACCGTGAAGTTTCCTCACTATGACTGGCAGCGCACGCCGGCGGCGGCCGCGGTCGCCCGCAACCCCATGCCCACCTTCATGTGCCCGTCCGACGTGATGGGCCCGATCAACGTCACATCGAACCGGGCCACCGGCACCGATCCGACGAGCGGCAAGGATCCCTACGGCAAATCGAACTACGTCGGTGTGGCGGGCTACAGCGGAGCCGACGATCCGGCGCGGCCGGGCACGCCGCCCGTCGTCTACCGGCCGACCACGGTGAGCAATCTCGATCCGGCCAACGAGATCGGCCGCCGAACCGGCGTCTTCGGGGGCGGCTCGCGGACCAAGGTGTCGGAGGTGACGGATGGCTGCTCGAAGACGCTGCTGCTCGTGGAGCGCGACGGCAGCAACGTGCAGCGCACGAACCATCTCGATGGGCTCGGCAAGGACGCCTCGTGGTGGACCGGCTCGATCCGCCTCGGATGGCCGCGGACCCACCTCGCGAACGTGAATGGCAGCGCGGCGTGGCTGATCAATGGCACCTATCGCTTTGGCGCGGGTAGCCTCCACACCGGCGAAGGCATCAACGTGGTGTTCGCCGACGGCCACGTACAGTGGCTGAGCGAGGCGATCGACGCGGCCACGTGGGAGACGCTCGGCGGCATCGCCGATGGCGGGGTCGACCGGTACGGCATGCCGGCGGGGGCGTTCTGACCGTGAACCGCTCCCTGGCGTCCGTGTGGTTTCTGGTCGGCGTGATCGCCGTGGCCGCGGTGATGGCGGGCGGATGCTCGTCCAAGGTCCGCCTCGCCGAGGTGGGCGGCACGGTCACCAAAGCGGGCAAGCCGCTGCCGAAGGTCTGGGTGCGGTTCGCGCCCGCCGAGGGCGGCCGGCCCGCCGAGGGGCGCACGAACGACGCCGGCCGCTACGCCCTCGACTACTCCCGGGGGCGGCAGGGCGCCCCGCTGGGCAAGCACCGAGTGATGGTGATGACCGGCGGTGACGTCGACGCCGAGGGGAGCGAGATCACGCCCCGCCGCCCGATCTTCAAGGGTGAGTTCGTCGTGGCGGGCGGCGTGAACGCGATCGACATCGCGGTGCCGTAGGGGGAACCCCTCCGGACGCCTGTCACGAGTCGTGGACGCCCGGCCACCGGGCCCGCTGCGCCTCGCGACGGTACTCCGCCGGCGTCCGCCCGCAGGCCTTCTTGAAGGCGACGAAGAACGTGTTGAGGCTGGGGTAGCCGCTCCGCCGGGCGACGACCTCGACCTTCGTGTCGGTTTCGGCCAGCAGCTTGCGGGCCATCTCGATCCGCGCCGCCCGAAGGTGGCCGCCCGGCGTCCGCCCCATCTGGTCGATGAATGCCTGATGCAGGCCGCGACGCGACATCCCCGAGGCCTCCGCGACGTCGTCGACCCCGATCGGCTCCGCGAGGTGCTCCATGATGAACCGCACCGCCCGCTGGACGCCGGCATGCGGCACGGACGTGACGTCGGTGCTGTGGCGGGTGATGATCCGCGCCGCATCGACACGGATCGGCTTCTTGGGGGCCTTCTCGCCCCGCATCAGGCCGTCGAGCAGCGCCGCGCCGCGGTATCCCAGCTGCTCGTAGTTGGGGTCGACCGTGGTGATCGAGCGGAGGTTGGCCTGGCCGACGAGCAGGTCGTCTTCCCAGCCGATCACGGCGACGTCGTCGGGAATCCGGACCCCGGCCGACTCGCACACCTCCATCACCTCCAGGGCGTGAGCGCCGTTGGCCGTGAAGATCGCCAGCGGCTTGGCGGCTGCGAGGATCTCCTGCTCGAGCCACGTTTGCCGCGTGGCCCACAAGGAGCGATCGTGACGACTGCCCTCCAGGGCATGCCCCTTGAGCCAGGTGCATTCCATGCCATGCCGCGTGAGCTCGGCGACGAACGACTGCCCCCGCTCCTCGTAGGTCCAGTTGTCGGCGAAGCTGTAGTAGCGAAAGTTGCGGAACCCCCGGTCGAGAAAGTGCTGAGCGGCCAGCCGGCCCGTCATCTCGTGATCGAAGCAGACGCGGGGCCGCGGATGCTTGCGGCGCAGGCTGAAGTCGACCACCGGGATGCGATGCCCGAGGACGAACGTGGCCAGTTCGTCCTCGCCCGCCAACCAGGCGAGGATGCCGTCGCCCCGCCACTCGTAGGGGATCACGAACTCCTGCGTGATGCTTGCGGACGACAGGTGCCAGTGATGCTCGGCCGCATAGGCGCCGATGCCCTGGATGAGGCGGTGGTCGTACCATCCGAGAGCGAGCAGGACGTTCTTGCGCTTGCCCCCCATGGGTACCCCCTACGGTCGCGACGGCATGCCGGAATCGATAGCGTACTCCCCGTTTTCTGCGGCTGGCTGCCATCTGCCGAATTCGGCACACGGATTGCGCAAGAAAACAGTCGTGAGCCTGCGGCGGCTGATATACCGTTAAGGTTGCGGGGTGTCCGACGGCGACTCCCATCCGTGTCGAGAGGGGATGCCCTGATGCCCACGTGGCGGGTGGCGGCAATCGCCGTGTGGCTCGGTGTCGCGGGGGCGATCTCGCCGGCCGCGGCCCAGGTGCCTCCCGCGTTTCCGGGTGCGGAGGGGGCGGGGGCGGCCGCCCTGGGAGGCCGCGGCGGCGACGTGTACTTCGTCACCACCCTCGCCGACACCAACACTCAGGGAACCCTTCGGCACGCACTGTCGTCCGCCCCCAGCACCGGCCGCACCATCCTCTTCCGCACCGGCGGCACGATCCAGCTGCAGAGCACGCTGAGCATCAACAAGCCCAGGATCACGATCGCCGGCCAATCGGCTCCGGGCGACGGCATCACGCTCGCCCTTCGCCAGACCCAGGTGTCCGGCGTCAGCGACGTGGTGATCCGCAACCTCCGCTTTCGGCCCGGCAACTCCGTCACGCTGGCGATGGCCGGGTCATCGACGCCGTACGAGCCGGACGCGCTCCGGGCCGAGGGCGTCAACCGCGTGATGATCGACCACGTGAGCGCGAGTTGGAGCGTGGACGAAGTGCTGAGCGTCACCAACTCCACCAACACGACCGTCCAGTGGTCGGCCATCACCGAGGCCCTCAACAACGCGGGGCACTCCAAGGGCGCGCACGGCTATGGAGCGCTCGTGAGCGGCGATGCCATCAGCTACCACCACAACTACTTCGCCCACAACAACAGCCGCAACCCGCGGCCCGGCCTGAGCGTCAGCGGCAACTTCGTGACCGGGACGATCAACTACGACTTCCGCAACAACGTGATCTACAACTGGGGCGGCGAGAACGGCTACAACGGCGACGAAGCTGGCGTGATGAACATGAACTACGTCGGCAACTACTCGGTGGCCGGGCCGAACACGAGCGGCTCGAAGACCGGCCGGGCGTTTCTCGTCGGCCGCACCGACACCCGGCTGTTTCTCTCGGGCAACAAGATAGATTCCGACCGGGATTTGCTTCAGGACGGCGTCGATACCGGCTGGTCGATGATCGCCACCAGCACCTCGACGAATCCGAGCAGGCCGACGTCACCTGTGGGCAACACGACCTTCGTGAGCACGCAGACGGCCGACGCCGCCTATGCCTCCGTGCTGGCCTACGGGGGGGCCAGGCATTGGAATCGAGACACGGTGGATGCCCGCGTGTTCGCCGAGCCTGCCACGCAGGGCGGCCGGATCATCGACTCGGGCACGCAGGTGGGCGGCTATCCGACGCTCGCGGCCGGCACGCCGCCGACCGACACCGACAACGACGGCATGCCCGATGCGTGGGAGGCCGCGCTCGGCCTGAACCCGCTGGTGCGCAACAACAACGGCGACTTCGACGCCGACGGATACACCGACCTCGAGGAGTACCTCAACGAGCTGGCGGCGTGGCCCGCACCGCTGCCGGCGGTGTTCGCCGGCGGATCCTCGGCACGCTACGCGCTCTGGTCCACGTGGGATACGCGCTGGCAGCCCTCGCGGTTCGACGCCGTGCAGATCAACTCGGGCACCGCGGTCGTCGATGCCGTCGGACAGGACGCGGGCAGCGTGTTGCTCGGCTCGGCGACCTCGGCGGGGCCGACGCCCACGCTGTCGATCGCGGGGGGCGGGCTGCGGGTGGCAGGGAGCGTCGTGGTCGGCTCCGCCACCGGGGCGACCGGCAGGGTCACGCTCGGCGGCGGCGGCCTCGTGGTCGGCGGCACGCTCGGCGGCGGCTCCGCGGCGGGCGGCATGGTCACGTTCACCGGCGGCACGCTCGCCGCCGCGGCGATCGACGCCACGCGGTTGCGGTCCACGCCGTCAGGCACGGCCGGCACGTTCCGCGTGTCCGGCGCCGCGGCCACCCTGGCCCCCGGCGAGACTGGTGCTGCGGGCCGCCTCGGGATCACCGGCGGCCTCGCGCTCGAGGCGGGCGTGCTCGCGATCGACCTCGGGGGCGCGGCTGCGGCGGCGGCGTTTCGCGGTGCCGGCGGCACGTCCGACCTCGTCGCCGCGACGGGCACGGTGAGCCTGTCCGGCGGCGGACTCGCGCTCGGCCTCACCGGCAGCTACGCGCCCGCGTGGCTCGTGCCCCACACCATCCTCTTCGGCCGGACACTCGAGGGGCAGTTCCGCTCGATTGCCGGCATGGACGTCGGCGGCGACAAGCGGCTCGCCGTGACCTACACCGCCACGTCGGCGGAGGTCACCGCCGCGGTCGCGGGCGACACGAACCTCGACGGCATGATCGATCTCCTCGATGCGGCGGCGTTCGTGGCGAGCCGCCGCTTCGACAGCAACGCGGCCGCTCGCTGGGACCAGGGAGACTTCAACGGCGACGGCCTCGTCGACGTGCTCGACGCCGGCGACTTCATCGCACTCGACCTCTTCGACACGGGGCCGTACGGGACCGGGAGTGGCGGTCAGTCGGCGAGCCTCACCGCCGTGCCCGAGCCAGCGTGCGGCGGACTGCTGGTGGTGATGAGCCTGGCGGTGGCGGCCACGGCTCGCCGCCGTCGGCGCGCGGCGGCAGCCCCGGCCGCGGCCACGAGCGACGTGATCGGC
>CAXNJC010000078.1:0-6445 GCA_964202525.1 Pirellulales bacterium | reverse complement strand
CTCCGCAACGGGCTCCTCAGTCGCACCGCCGAGGAGCAACTCGCCGCAGGTCCGGTGCGCGACACGGGGGTGAAGACGCCCGGGCTCCACGCCGCGATCACCGGGCTCTCCGGCGGCAACCAGCAGAAGTGCATCATCGGCCGCTGGCTGCTCGTGAAGCCGCGGCTCCTGCTGCTCGACGACCCCACCCGCGGCATCGACGTCGGCGCGAAGGCCGAGCTCTACCAGCTCATCGACCGCCTCTGCCGCACCGGGCTCGCCGTGATCCTGACGTCGAGCGAACTTCCGGAACTGCTCGCCCTCTCCGACCGGATCGTCGTGCTCGCCGAAGGCCGCCTCACCGCCGAACTATCGCGGGCGGAGGCGACGGAGCAGCGGATCATGGAGGCGGCGACCGGCGGCTACGCGCCGAGGTAGCGGGCGACGATGGCCCGGGCCCGGGCTTCCTCGCGGGTGCCCGAGACGATCGCCCGGCCGTCGGCGAAGACCGCGAGCTGGATTCCCTGCTCCACGTCGGCCCTCACGATCCAGCGGTTTGCCGCGACCGGACCGACCAGGGCGAGCCGCTCGGCGACCGCGGCGAGATCGACCGGACCGCCTGCCGAGGGCACCTGCACGGCGTCGCGTCCGCAGAGCGGCGCGGCGCGGCCGACGAGCCGTCCCTCGAGCCAGGGACGATCAGCACTTCGGCACGTGGGGCAGCCGTGCGCGGCGAGCGGAGCGAGGTCGACGGTTCGCCACATGCCTGTCCAGAGATCGAAGACGAGCATCCGCCCGACCGTTTCCTCGACGCCCACCAGCAGCTTCACGGCCTCGGCGGCCTCCACCGCCCCGACGACCAGGGCCGCCGGACCGAGGATGCCCGCCGTGTCGCACGTCGGCACGGCGCCGGCGGCCGGCGGTTCGGGAATCAGGCAGCGCAGGCAGGCCGTGCGGCCGGGCACGATCGCCAGCACCCGCCCCTCGGCGCCGATCGCCCCGCCATGCACCCACGGGATCGACCGCAGGCAGGCGACCTCGTTGATCAGGAACCGGGCTTCGAACGTGTCCATCCCGTCGACGATCAGATCGACGCCCGCCAGCAGGTCGACGGCCGTAGTCGGGGTGATGTCGGCGACGACGGCCTCCACCTCGATCGCCGAGTTGATCCGGCTGAGGGCGCGTGCCGCAGCCACGGCCTTCGGCAGCCCCGCCGCCACGTCGCTCTCGTCGAACAGCACCTGCCGAGGCAGGTTCGACGGCTCCGGGACGTCGCGGTCAATGAGGCGGAGATGGCCCACGCCGGCTCGAGCCAGGGCCATCGCCACCACGCCGCCGAGCGCTCCGCAGCCCGCCACGGCCACGCGCGCCGCGGCGAGCCGCTCCTGGCCCACGACGCCGAGCGGAGCGTAGCGCGTCTGGCGGGAATAACGATCCGCGTCGAAGGACGTCATGCCCCGAGTCTATCCCGGCCGTCACCACCCCCGACCAGATAGCCGGCCCAGTCCCAGACCGGTTCCCGCCGCGGCGTGCCGATGCCCCACGCCGCCAGATCCCGCTGGAGCAGGTCGCAGTCGGGCCTCCCTCCGGCCCCGCCCCGTCGCCAGGCCACCAGCGGGCGTGACGGACGTGACGTCCAGCCCACATGGGGCACACCTCCCTCGGGCAGCGTGACCGCGAGAAAGTCGACTTCCTCCAGCTGGTGCGGCGGTGGCAGCGTGCCATCCGCGGCGAGCCCGAGCTGCAGGGTGCCCGCGAGTCGCCGGATGCCGGCGAGCGCGCCCTCATCGGTGGGCCGTGCCATCATGATCGCGAGCATGGCGGAGGGATGCCTGGCCAGCCTCGCGACCCGCTCGGGGCTCACGTCGGCGGCTCGCAGCACGGCCACCACCGCGACGCCCGTCTCGTCGGTCTCGGCCAGCAGCTCCTCGGCCGGAGACTCCACGACGAGCCCGACGCCCGCCTCGCGTGCGCGGGCGGGGGCGACGTCGGCGGCGATCGCCCGCGGCACCCAGCGTCGGCCGTCGAGCCAGAACGAGCGGCCACGCACCCCCAGCCGCCGCAGGCCGATCCAGGCGGTGACCGCCGCATCGACGTGTGGTCCGGCGGCCCGCGGCGACACCTCGACCCGATAGAGATTCGGCAGGTCGGGCGTCCAGAAGGCCGGTTCGGTGATGACCGCCCGGGACACGGCGGTCGAGCCGGCGACGGGGGGAAGCGGCACCAGGCGGGTCGTCGTGGGCAGCGTCACGTCTCGCCCGCGGCGGGGTCCGGTGATCGTGCCTTCCGGCGCGGCGGTCTCATGGCCCTCCCCCTCCTGCCGCACGAACACCTCGCCGCGCATGTCGTCGCAGCGGCCGAGGGTCACGCGGATGTCCGGGCTGCGGCTCACGCCCGGCCTTCCTCGGCGAACCGCTCTCGGGCCATCTCGGAGAGGTGCCTGAGGTCGAGCTTGCCGGAGCCGAGCATCGGCAGTTCGGCGATCTCGGCGAACGCGTCGGCCCCCGGGACCCACAGGTTGGGCAGGCCGTGCTCCTGCAGCCGGCGGACGACGTCCTTCGGGGCGTGTGCGGTCGGGAGGTGGAACACGATCAGCCGCTCTCCCTTCGCCCGGTCGGGGACCGCGGTGACCACGGCCAGCAGTTCCCCGTCGACGGCGCCCAGCTCGGCGTTGATCGCCTCCTCGACCGAGATGTGCGGCACCATCTCCCCGCCGATCTTGGAGAAGCGGCTCTCGCGGCCGGTGATCGTGATGAAGCCGTCCGCGTCGAGGTGGGCGATGTCTCCCGTGCAGTACCAGCCGTCCTTGACCACCTTGGCCGTCAGATCGGGCCTGTCGAGATAGCCCTGCATCACGTTCGGGCCGCCGATCCAGAGCAGCCCGTCCTGCCCCACCGGCAGCTCCGCGACGCCGTCGCGATCGGTGATCCTCGCTCGGCAGGCGAGAATCGGCTTGCCGACGGTGCCCTCGCGGGCATCGACGGGCCGTCCGGGAACGTGCCGCGAGGCCGGCACGTTGGCCGCCACGAGCGGGGAGAGTTCCGTGGCGCCGTAGGCCTCGCTCGGCCGGACGCCGAACTTCTTCTCGAAGCCGTCGCAGACGTCCCGGGGCAGTTTCTCGGCCGCCCCGAACACGCACTCCAGCGACGCAAAATCCTCGGCTGGCGTCCGCCGCGTGTAGATCCGCAGGAACGTGGGCGTGGCCATGAGGATCGTGGCGTGGTGCTCGCGGGCGAGCCGGCCTACAACCTGCGCGTCCCGCGGGTCGGCGTGGTACACGGCCGCCGGCTCGAGCGTCAGCGGCGTCCAGAGCGTCGTGGTGTAGCCGTAGGAATGAAAGAAGGGGAGCACCCCGAGCGCCACGTCGCTCGGCGACAGATGCAGGAGGTTGTCGATCGCCCGGATGTTCGAGCCCACGTTCTCCTGCGAGAGCACCACTCCCTTCGGATCGCCTGTCGATCCCGACGTAAAGATGATCGTGAGCGGGTCGTCGGGCCCGATGCGATCGAGCCCGAGGCTCGCCTCCAGCATGCCGATCGGCATGAAGCGGGCCTGCACGAACGCCAGCGCCTTGTCGAAGGCCGTCGCCCGCTTGCGGAGCATGCCCGCGTCGAGCAGCCGGGAGCCGAGGTCGAGCTTCACGCGCGGGAGGAACGCGGGGCTCGAGATCACGTGCCGCAGGCCGGCCCGTTCGATGCACACGTCGAGGATCGGCTGCGTCGACGTGTAGTTGAGGTTGACCGCGACGCGGCCGGAGAGCGATAGGGCGGCATTGACGACGGCCGCCCCGACGGTCGGCGGCAGCATCACGCCCACCCGATTCTCGTCCGCCGCCAGCTCACGATCGAGCACCCGGCGGACGACCAGGATGGCCACCAGGAGATCGCGGCCGCTGAGCCGAGTCCCGAGCGAGTCGGCCACCTTCATCCGCGGCCCGGCGGCGCGGCAGGCCCGCAGCATTTGGCGCTGGAGCACGAGGGGCCCGGCGGGGAGGGGGGCGGCTGGCATGGTGCCTCACGAGCGCGGGTGGGGGGCGGGAATGAACGGGGTTCGTTGCCCCTGAAGCCGCCGCCATTAGAATCCGGTCCCAGCGGCTCGGCCAGCCGCCGATGCCGGGATTTCGCCCTGTTTCGGGTAGCCCGCGGCCGACGCTCCCCAAGTCCCGAGGCCCGGATGCCCCGCTACCAGCCATCGCGAATCGAACCCAAGTGGCAGGCGTGGTGGGAGGAGCACGGCACGTTCGCCACGCCCCGGCTGCCGGGGGGCCGCAAGACCTACGTGCTCGACATGTTCCCGTATCCGAGCGGTGAGGGGCTGCACGTCGGCCACCCAGAAGGCTACACCGCCACCGACATCGTCGCCCGCTTCGAGCGAATGCGGGGCACCACCGTGATGCACCCGATGGGCTTCGACGCCTTCGGCCTGCCCGCGGAGGAGTACGCCATCCGCACCGGCACCCCGCCCCGCGAAAGTACGGAGCGGAACATCGCGAACTTCACGCGGCAGCTCCGGATGCTCGGCTTCAGCTACGACTGGGGCAGGACGCTGGCGACCACCGACCCGGCCTACGTCCGCTGGACGCAGTGGATCTTCCTGGTGCTGTTCGACACCTGGTTCGACCCCGCCGTACAGCGGGGCCGACCGATCGCCGACCTGCCCATTCCTCCGGACGTCGCCACGGCCGGCCCGGCGGCGGTGGCGAGGTATCGCGACGACCACCGGCTCGCCTACCAGTCGGAGGCCCCGGTCAACTGGTGCCCCGCGCTCGGCACCGTCCTCGCCAACGAGGAGGTGATCGGCGGCGTCAGCGAGCGGGGCGGGCACCCAGTGGTCCGCATCCCGCTGCGGCAGTGGATGCTCCGCATCACCGCCTACGCCGACCGGCTGGAGCGGGAACTCGACGGGCTCGACTGGCCGGCGAGCATCAAGAAGCTGCAGTGCGACTGGATCGGCAGGAGCACGGGCGCCGAGGTCGACTTCGCCATTCTCCCGCCGGGGGCGACGGCGGACGCCTACGACCGGTGGAAGGCGGCCCGGGCGGAGTCGGGCTTTCCCGCCAAGCCGGGCAGCGACGTGCTGCGGATCTACACCACGCGGCCCGACACGCTCTATGGCGTGACGTTCATGGTGATCGCCCCGGAGCATCCGCTGGTCGACAGCCTGACGACGGCCGCGCAGCGGACGGAAATCGAGGCCTACCGCGAGGCGGCGTCCCGCAAGAGCGACCTCGACCGCACCGATCTCGCCCGCGAGAAGTCGGGGGTGTTCACCGGGTCATCCGTCGTCCATCCGCTCACCGGCGCGGCGGTGCCGGTGTGGGTCGCCGACTACGTGCTGGCCAGCTACGGCACCGGCGCGATCATGGCGGTGCCCGCACACGATGACCGCGACTTCGAGTTCGCCACGGCCTTCGGGCTCGACGTCGTCACCGTCGTCGAGCCCGTGGGCGACGGCCGCCCGCCGGCCGGCGGCCTGTTCGCGGGCGAGGGACGGGCCGTGACGTCGGGCCCCTACACGGGGCTCGCCACCCGCGACTTCATCGCCGCGGTCGGCCAGGATCTCGCGGCGGCCGGCGTCGGGCGGCCGGCCGTCAACTACAAACTCCGTGACTGGCTGTTCAGCCGCCAACGATTCTGGGGCGAGCCATTTCCGATCCTGCACGAACTCGACGCCCACGGGAACGCCACCGGCGTCATCCGAGCCGTCGAACCGCACGAGCTTCCGGTGAACCTCCCGTACCTCACCGACTTCAAGCCGGGCGACACGCCCGACCCGCCACTCTCGCGGTCCCCCGACGACTGGCTGTTCGTGGATCGCGACGGCAGGCGGTATCGACGGGAGACCAACACCATGCCGCAGTGGGCCGGCTCGTGCTGGTACTACCTGCGGTTTCTCGATCCACACAACAACGACCGCTTCGTCGATCCGGAGATCGAGAAGGCCTGGATGCCGGTCGACCTCTACATCGGCGGTGCGGAGCACGCGGTGCTCCACCTCCTCTACTCGCGGTTCTGGCACAAGGTGCTCTACGACCGCGGCCACGTGTCCCAGGCCGAACCGTTCGGAAAACTCGTCAACCAGGGAATGATCCTGGGCGAGATGGAGTTCACCGGCTACCGCAGCGCCAAGGGGGGCTGGGTGTCGGCCGAGCAGCGCGGCGCCGACGACGTGGCGGCCAAGGTGCCCGCCGACCAGGTCGAGAAGCAGGGCGAGCACTTCGTGCTCCGCGACGCACCGAAGATCCGGGTCGAGAGCCGCGCCTACAAGATGTCGAAGGCCCGCGGCAACGTCGTGAACCCGGACAGCGTGGTCCGCGACTTCGGCGCCGACTCGCTGCGGCTCTACGAGATGTTCATGGGACCGCTCGAGGCGACGAAGCCCTGGAGCACGACGGGCGTGAGCGGCGTCCGCGGTTTCCTCGACCGCTGCTGGCGGCTGGTCGTCGACGAGCGGGCCGACGCGGTCA
>CAXNJC010000077.1:0-6486 GCA_964202525.1 Pirellulales bacterium | reverse complement strand
AGCATGACGCTCACGCAGCAGCTCTCCATGAGCCGCCCGGTGACCCTCCGCGGCACGTCACAGAGCATCGTGCTCTCGGGCAGCCCGAGCGTGGTCAACGGGCTCCTGCTCGACTCCGGCGCCAGCGGCAGTTCGATCCGCGACCTCGCCTTCAGCTCCTTCAGCGGCGACGCCATCCGGCTGACCTCAGCGGCGAGCACGTCGATCACTGGCATCCGGGTGAGTAACTCGGGCAACGGCCTGGCGATCACCGGCACGAGTGCCAACGTGGTCGTCCAGGGCAACACCTTCGACCGCAACCAGACGGGCGTGTCGCTCGTGTCCGCGACCGGGGCCCTCATCGGGGGCATGAACGCGGGCCAGGGCAACGTGATCTCGAGCGCTGTGCGGCAGGGTGTCTTCGCGTCCGGGTTCTGCAACGGCTCGCAGGTCGTGAAGAACTCCTTCCCCGGCACGGCCACGCCCTACAACGTGTCGGCGTCGCGGAACCTGACGATCATCAACTGAGCTGCAGCCGGCCCCGTCGCCGCTCAGCCTGCATGCTCGACGAGGTCGGCTCCACCGCCGCCGTTGGTCGCGCGGGCGAAGCGGATGTCGAGCGTCCGCAGATAGGTGTGCAACCCCGCATCCTGGATCGGGAGGATGTGGGCAGGGTGCCCCGAGTCGTTGTGGTGTGAGTGCCAGAGGCCCGGCGGCGTGACGAACACCGAGTGGGGATGCCAGTCGAACCGCTGGCCGTCCGCCACCCGCCCGTCCTTGTCGAGGGCCCGGCCCACCATCGTGTAGCAGCCCGGCTTGCAGTCGACCACGAGATCGACCGCGACCGACTGGTGGCGGTGCGGGGCCTGCACGGCGGCCACCGGTAGCAGGCCGAACATCGCCCACATCACGTGGGTGATCGTCATCGTCTGCGGAAAGAGCCGGTTCCCCAAGAGCACGCTCAGGCGGTTGGCACCGGCACTCGACGAATCATGCACCACGGCGTCGAGGGCCTGGTGGATCGCGGCCCGGCGGTAGACGGTCGGCGAGAACCGCGGCTGCCGCGGCGTGGCGCCGAGGTACCGCAGCAGCGGCTCGTCATGCACCCAATAGAGCGCCGCATCCTCGGCCGCATCGTGCACGGCCGGTCCGCCGGCCGGCAGCGTGAACAGGTCGCCGGCATGCCAGGAAAACTCCGTGCCGTCGGCGAGCCGGGTCGTGCCGCTGCCCCGCATCACGAACACCAGGTGCGTGGTCGCCGCCGCCTCCGTGGCGATCGCCTCGCTCGGCCGCACGTGCACGAAGTTGGCGCACAGCCCGGGCGTGGTCGCGGGGCCCACCACACCGAGGGCGGCGCTCGAGTCGAGCGGCAGGATCCGCGTCAGGCCCCGCTCGTGCAGTTCGGCCCCCCACCTCGCCCCCGGCACCCCGCCGAGCGTGCCGTCGGCGATGGGGTTGGAGGCATAGCGGTAGTCGTGAAACCGTGCCGACTCGGTCAGCAGGTCTTCGGGCGATGTGGCCATGGGGATCTCCTGGGAGGAGTGCAGAGGCACGACACGGCAGCCGCTACTTCAGGTCGGCGGGCTTCACGCCCTTGGTGAACCCGTTGGTCTTGAAGGGCGAGGGCTCGAACGGTCCCACGACCGCCACGTCGGCCTTCTCGGGCACGTGATCCTCCAGGCCGGCCGCCCAGTAGCAGGCGTTGACCAACAGCCGCCGAAACCCCTCGGAGAGGAGGTCCTGCGAGGCGCCCATCGTGGTCGTGAACACGCGTCCCACGGGCCCGCCGTCGATGGAATAGGTCTTCGTCCAGGCGATGGGCATCAGCGGGTCGTTCTTCGGGCCCTCGACCGGCGGCGTGTCGGGCGTGAGGCCCGTGAGCACCTGCCCGAGCAGCAGGGCCTGCGAGTCGCCCGGCAGCGGCAGCCGCACGCCGTAGACGTCGGTCGGGCCGAACACGTCGCCGTCGGCGATGCCCCGCAGGACCGGATGCCCCGCGGCGCCCGGGGCGAGGAGCCCCTTCGTGCCCTCCGTGCCGTGCTTGCCGTGATGGTTGATCCAGGTCTCGCCGAGCACCTGCCGGCCAAATCCCTCCTTGAAGGCCGCGTCGCCGTTGCGCCAGTGGTAGCGCTTGAACGTGCCCCCCTCGGGATAGTCGAAGCCGTGGGTGGCCGTCCGCAGCCCGATCACCGGCTTGCCGCGGCGGAGGTAGGCATCGACCTCCTTCATCTGCTCGTCGGGCAGCGTCCGAAACCTGGTGGCGATCACCATCAGGTCGGCGTCGCGGAGCGCTTCGAGTCCCGGGATGTTCTTCCGCTGGTTGGGGTCGATCGCGCCGGTGTCCGGGTCGATCGCGTAGACGACGCGGCAGGCGAACCCCTGACGGGCCGAGAGGATCTTGCCGAGCTGGGTGAGCGCTTCCTCGCTGCGATACTCCTCGTCGCCGCTGACGAGCACCACCCGCTTGCCCTTGCCCGGGCCGTCGCCTCCGGGAAGGTCGAGCCACGGGTCGGCGCCGCTGGCCGCAGACGCGGCGGCCACAGCCACGGAGAGGAGCACCAGCAGGAACGACGCGTACGATCGCGACATGGACGAACTCCCGGGGAAATGGCCCGTCATCCTACTCAGCCGAGGATCCCCTTGACCACGTGGCCGTGGACGTCGGTGAGCCGGAAGTCGCGACCCTGGTGGCGGTAGGTGAGCCGCTCGTGGTCGAGGCCGAGGCAGTGGAGGATCGTGGCCTGAAGGTCGTGCACGTGGACCTCGTCGCGGGCCACGTGGAAGCCCAGTTCGTCGGTCTCGCCATACGTGACACCGCCGCGGATGCCCCCGCCGGCCAGCCACATCGTGAACGCGTTGGGGTGGTGGTCGCGGCCCTTCGACCGGCCGAGCACGGCGCTGGCCTCCACCATCGGCGTGCGGCCGAACTCGCCCCCCGAGACCACGAGGGTGCTGTCGAGCAGCCCGCGCCGCTTGAGGTCGGCCACCAGGGCGGCGCTGGGCCGGTCGGTAGCCGCGCAGTTCTTCTTGAGATTGCCCGCCACGTCGGAGTGGGCGTCCCAGCCCTCGTGGTAGATCGTCACGAACCGCACGCCCCGCTCCACGAGCCGCCGGGCCACGAGACACGCCCGTGCGAAGCTCGCCTCGCCGGGAGCGCAGCCGTAGAGCGCGAGGGTCTCCGCGGTCTCGTCGGCGAGGTTCATCAGTTCCGGCGCCGACGTCTGCAGCCGGTGGGCCATCTCGTAGCTGGCGATCCGTGTCGCGATCTCAGGATCACCGTCGAGCGCGAGCCGCCGGCGGTTGAGTGCCGACACCACATCGAGCGTGTCGGCCGCGAGCCGCGGGTCGGCCCCCGCGGGCGACTCGACATTGAGGATCGGGGCTCCCTTGGTGCGGAAGCGCGTGCCGGTGAACACGCTCGGCAGGAAACCGCTCGACCAGCAGGCGCTGCCCCCGCTGATGCCCGATCCGGTGCTCATGACCACGAAGGCGGGCAGGTCGCGGCTCTCGCTGCCGAGGCCGTAGGTGGCCCACGACCCCATGCTCGGCCGGCCCGGCTGCGCGAAGCCGCAGTTCATGAAGATCTGTGCCGGCGCGTGGTTGAACTGGTCGGTCCGGCAGCTCTTCACGATCGCGATGTCGTCGACGACCGTCGCCAGGTGCGGGAGCATCTCCGAGAGCTCCGCGCCGCTCTGGCCGTGCCGGGCGAAGCGATACTGCGGCCCGAGCACGGCGGCGTCGGGGCGGATGAAGGCGTAGCGCTGACCGCCGATCACCTCGGGCGGAATCGGCTTGCCCTCGATCGCGGCGAGCCTCGGCTTGTGGTCGAAGAGGTCGAGCTGGCTCGGGGCGCCGGCCATGAAGAGCTGGATCACGGCCCGGGCCCTGCCCGGGAAGTGCGGCGGGTGGGGATCGAGCGGCCCGCGGGCGGCCTCGGCGGCGGCTCCCGACCGGCCGAGCGACTCGGCGAGCAGCCCGGCCAGCGCGATCTTGCCGACCCCGATCCCGCAGTCGTGGAAGAAGTGCCGCCGCGTGACGTCGAGACCGTTCATCGTGTCCCTCATCGCTTCACGATCGCCTCGTCGAGGTTCATCGCTGCCCGGGCCACGAGCATCCAGGCGGCCCGCTCCATGGCGGCCGATTCCTCGTCGCCCACGAGCTGCGGCGCGTCGAGCTCCCCGGCCTCGAGCCGCCGGCGGCAGGTGGCGAGAAACGCGGCGAGCGCCGCCCGCTCCTCCGCGTCGAAGGGCCGCGACAGGAGCCTCCGGCCGAGCTCGTCGAGCCGGGAGTCGTCGTCGGGACCTGCCTGCATCACGGCCTCCCCGAGTGCCCTGGCCACCTCCACGAACATCGGGTCATTGAGGAGCGTGAGAGCCTGCAGCGGCGAGTTGGAGACGTCGCGGCGCACCACGCACGACTCGCCGGTGGGCCCGTCGAACGTGATCGTCATCGCGAAGGGAGCCGTCCGCTTCTGAAAGGTGTAGATGCTCCGCCGGTGACGATCCTCGCCGGTGCTCGCCGGCCACTTCGGATTGCCGTAGGCCACCTCCGTCACGCCCTCGGGCTGCGGCGGCCGCACGCCGGGCCCTCCCATCTTCGTCGAGAGGATACCCGCGGCGGCGAGCAGCGAGTCGCGAATCACCTCCGCCTCGAGCCGCACCCTCGGCCCGCGGGCCAGCAGCACATTGCCGGGATCCCGTGCGGCGAGGTCGGCCGTGGCGACCGACGACTGGCGATAGGTGGCGCTGGTCACGATCAGTCGGTGGAGACGCTTCGTCGACCAGTCGAGGTCGTGCATGAACGCCACCGCCAGCCAATCGAGCAGCTCCGGGTGGCTCGGCGGCTCGCTCTGGTGGCCGAAGTCCTCGAGCGTGGCCACGAGCCCGCGGCCGAAGAAGGCCTGCCAATGCCGGTTCACCGTGACGCGGGCGGTGAGCGGGTTGTCGGCCGAGACGAGCCACCGCGCCAGGGCGAGGCGGTCGGCCGGCGTTCCGGCCGGCAGGCTCGGCAGGAAGGTCGGCGCCGCAGGAGCCACCGGCTCGAGCGGCTGCGTGAACTCGCCGCGGTGCCGGCGGTGCGTGACACGGCGGTGCTCGGCAGGCCGCTCCTGGAGCACGAGCGTGGTCGTGCCGTCGCGGAGATCGTGCTCCAGGCGGCGGATCGCCTTCATGGAATCCGCCACCTCGGGGGCCTGTTCGAAGAACCGCTTCCAGAGCAGGTCCTGGTCGCCGGTCGAGCGTCCGTCTCGCGGCAACGCGAGGATCGCCTCGACGGCGGCCGTGTGCCCGAGGGCTTCGGCATCGCTCCGATCCGACACCGAGAGCCGAAAGCGGCCGAGGGCGCAGGCATAGTGCCGCTCGCTCCGCAGCGTGACCGAGATCGGCGTTCCCGCTGGCACGGGCTCGGCGAGCACGTAGACCGCGGCTTCTGCCTGTCCCTGGCGGCCGTCGATGCCCCAGCCGCTCGACATGTCGCCGTCGACCGTCTTGGCGGCGGAACTCTCGTCGCGGCTGCTCGACGGCTTGCCCGCGAACGACTCGCTGGCCTTCGCCACCGCGATCCGCCGGCCGGCGACCGTCACCTCGAACTCAGACAGGAAGAAGTCACCCTTCGCACCCTCATACCAGATCATGCCGGGGCCGTGTTCCGGCAGGCTCTCGTCGGGCAGCACCTCGAGCCGCAGCGACCGTGTCTCCATGTCGCTCGGGGCGAGCAAGACCTCGTAGACGGTGCTCTTGGTGACGTCGCCTCCGGCGAGCACCGACGCATCGTCCCGCACCGTCAGATGGGGCAGGCTCGACGTGACCGCCACGGGCATCGCCACTTGCCAGGCTACCGCCCGCCGCGCCGCCTCCACTTCCCAGGCGTCGAAGGCCTGCTGGAACTCCGCCCGCCGCGCGAGCATCGCGGCCCATGCTTCGTCGATCCGTGCCCGGATCTCAGCCTGCCGGCGCTCGCGGTCCGCCGAGGGAATCGTCCACTCGGGCTCGTCGGCGTTGTCCAAGAGCGCCATCATCGCGAAGTAGTCGGTGTGCGTGAGCGGGTCGAACTTGTGGGTGTGGCACTGGGCGCACGCCGTCGTCAGCCCGAGCCACGCCGCGCCGGTGGTGCCCACGCGATCGACCATCGCCAGGTAGCGGAACTCGAGCGGGTCGATGCCCCCCTCCTCGTTGATCATCGTGTTGCGGTGGAATCCCGTGGCCACGATGTCGTCGGGCGTCGCGTCGGGAAGCAGGTCGCCGGCCACCTGCCGGATTGTGAACTCGTCAAACGGCATGTCGTCGTTGAGGGCCCGGATCACCCAGTCGCGCCACGGCCAGATCGAGCGGTCGCGGTCCTTCTCGTAGCCGTTGGTGTCGGCGTAGCGGGCGAGGTCGAGCCAGCGGCGGGCCCAGCGCTCGCCGTAGCGGGGGCTCTCCAGCAGCCGGTCGACCAGCCGCTCGTAGGCGTCAGCGGCATCGTCGGCGAGAAAGGCGTCGAGTTCCTCGGGGGTCGGCGGCAGGCCCA
>CAXNJC010000076.1:0-6501 GCA_964202525.1 Pirellulales bacterium | reverse complement strand
AGGATGCAGGCCACCCCGGCCAGGGGCAGGTAGAGATAGCGGTCGGCAGCGGCGCGGTAGATCGGCACCAGATTCGACACGGGCAGCAGCGGCAGCAGGAGAAGCGCCAGCCCGAAGCCGATCCGCCGGTCGCGCCAGGCGGCGATCCCACCGACCACGGCGAGCACCGCGAGAATCACCAGCGCCGGCCCGAGGGGCAGATGCCTGACGGAGTAGCCGCCATAGTCGGCGCAGAGGTTCACGGGGCTGACGACGAGCTGTGCGTAGAGCGCGAGAATCCGCGGCTGCACCTTCAGCGCCTCGGCGAGCGACCCGCCCGGATACTCGGGCCGCGACTCGAAGATCCGCGAGGGCGAGGGCTCGAGGAGGAACCGGGCCGCCAGAAACGCGACCGAGGCCGCCAGCCCCCCGCCGATCGCCAGCCGCCAGAAACCGGCGTCAGCCGCCGCCGTGGCCCGACGCTGCACGATCCACCACCACGCGGCGAGCACGAACGGCGCGGCGACGCCCGACTCTTTGCTCGCCACCGCGAGCAGGCAGCAGGCCGCGCACGCGAGTCCGCGCCGCACGTCGCCGCCCCGCTCCGGGGCATGATGAGCCGCGAACCCGACCGCCGCGAGGGTGAACGTCGCCGCCAGCAGGTCCTCGCGGAACGTCGGCTCGCAGACCGCCTCCGTAACGACCGGGTGCACCGCGAAAAACAGGGCCGCGACGATCGGCACCAGCGGATGCGCCGCGCGCGGTTCGGCGGCCGCCCCGCCGAGCAGGGCCCGGACCACGAGCCACACGAGCACGACGTTGGCCGCGTGCAGGAGGATGCTCGTGAGGTGGTAGCCGAACGGGTTCACGCCCCAAACAACCGCATCCAGCATCAGCGAGGCGAGGTGCACGGGCCGGTTGAAGTCGAGCACGTCCATCCCCAGCACGCGAAACGTGAGCACATTCGCCCAGTTCCACGGGTCGTGCAGGAAAGGGTCGGTGAGGATCTGCAGCCGCGCGTCGTAGACGAAGTCGGCCGTCAGGGTGGCCGAGAAGACGGCCACCGTGATCCCAGCGAGGACCGCCGCGGTCCGCAGGAGCGACCTGTCCACGGCGTCACTTTCCGGCGGTGGCGGGCTTGCCGATCGGGATGCACGTCAGGTCGCCGAGCGGACTCTCGATCTGGGGCGAGTCGAAGCCGAGTTCCGCCAGCGCCTCCACGAGCCCCCTGCCCCGGTCGGGAAAGCCGTTGCGGTTCACGTAGACCGCCGAGAAGCCACGTTTCTGGAGCTCATCGACCGCCGCATTCACGTTGGCGATGTTGAACCGGATCTTCTGCGCCTGCTGGTCGGGCACGGCGCCTTCGAGCATCTTCGCCTGCACCGCCTTCTGCCACTCGTCCCGCGGACGCCCCTTCATGGAGCCGAAGGAGTACCGCAGCCGTGAACTGTAGAGGTAGGGTCGGAAGTGGTCGTACGACGGGATGCCGGGCGCGGGCGACTCCGGGAAGTCCATCACGGGAACCTGGAAGACCATCGCGTTCGCGGGGAGCATCGTCTCGAGGTCGGCGACGAACGCCCGATCGGCCTCCACCTGCCGCGCGATCATCACCTGCTGCTCGGCCGTCGGCCCGCGGGGCACCTGGTCCCAGAGGATCAGGATCGACAGGCCGATCACCGCGGTGATCGTGGCGATCCGGAGCGTATCGGAGGCCGCCCCCTGCTCGGCTCCCCGCTGCCGCCGGGAAAGCCACTCGGCCGCGTGCATGAGCGCGATCGCCAGGATCACCACGCTGTAGCGGCATCCCGTACGAAAGAGCGTGAACCCGAAGGCGCCGAGGATCGCGTTGAGTCCGCCGGTGGTGAACGTGAGCACGATCCACAGCACCTGCCAGGCGGCCGCGGGCATCGAACCCCGGTCGATCATGCCGCGGGCGGCGACGACGGCCAGCAATGCCAGGGCCGCGATCCCCACGAGGCCGAGGTATGAGCCCTCGTCGAGCAGCGGCGCTCCCGAGCGATGGGCCGTGGCAAACGCGGCGAACCCGGCGGCGTGGTGCGTGACGGGCGGAATCACCAGGTCGACGAGCTTGAGCCCGTAGATCTCGAGCCACTTGTATTCCCGCGACAGGGCTCCCGGGTTCGGGCCATTGGCCAGCCGGTAGGTCCAGGTGTCGAGGTTCATGAGTATGAAGGGAATCGCCGCCGCCGCGATCACCGCCAGTGCCGGTTTCAGGGCCGCGGACGATCGCTTCTGCCAGGCGAGCGTCGCGCCACCGAGCAGCGTGAGTTGGCAGAAGACGTTCGTGAAGTACGGGCTCTGGAGCCCCGTGACCGCCGCGATGGCGATCGCCGCCCAGAAGCGGCGGGAGCCCCAGGCAAGTTCGCCGTCGGTCGACACCCACTTCCACACGAGGATGAAGAGCGGCACGTGCCAGACGTATTCGGTGGTGATGTGATGCGGCGACTGGGCGAACAGGAACGGCGCGAGGCCGTAGGCGAGGCCGCCGACGAAGGCCCACGACCGCAGGCAGCCGAGTGTGCGGGCGACCGCGTAGAACGTGGCCGCTGCGGCCCAGTGGCCGAGCAGCATGCCGAGATTCAGGGCCCCAAACAGTCCAAATGCCCGCGCGAGCAGGCCGAACCCGACGACCTGCAGCTCCTCGACAATCGGCCAGTCGTTCCAGTTGGCCGCTGCGGGCGCGCCCAGCCGCGACACCTGTTTCCACGTCAGCGGGACGAACTCGCCCTCGCCGGCGGCCTTCATCATCGCCAGCGCGTGGATCACGTCGCACTTCTCGGGGTCGAGATAGGCCGAGGGCAGCGCCCATTGGGCCGGCGTCCACTTGCCGTTGGCCATGCACCAGCCGACCGCCACGAGCCCGAGCAGCACGGCCAGGACGAGCCCGTCGAGTCGATCGAACCAGCCTGCCGGCGCGGCGGACGGGGCACGATCCGGCGATCCTGACGCGGACGGGGTGCGGGCGGCCATGGGAGTTCCCTGCGAAGACACGGACGGGCGAAGGAGCCGACGACAAGGCCGCTATGATACCCGGACGTTTCGCGTGTTCGACCGCCCTCCGCCGATCCGGACCGTTGCCGTGCCCGCCGCCATCCAGGCCCTGTTTCTCGACCGCGACGGCACGCTGATCGAAGACCGGCATTTCGTCGGAGCCGTCGACCAGGTGACGCTGATCCCGGGCACCCGTGACGCCCTGGCCCGCCTGCTGGACGCCGGCACGCGGTTGTTCATCCTCACGAACCAGTCGGGGGTGAACCGCGGCTACTTCACGCTGGCCGACGTGGAGGCCGTGAACCGGCGGATGATCGACCTGCTCGACCTCGGCCCGGAGCCGTTCGCGCGAATCTGCATCGCGCCGGAGCGGCCCGACGAGCCATCCCGCTACCGTAAGCCTTCCCCGCGGTTCATCGAGGAGATGCTGGCGGAGCACGCCATCCCCGCGGCCGCGAGCTGGATGATCGGCGACCGCCCGAGCGACTGGGAGGCGGGCCTCGCCGCAGGCGTGCACGTCGCGGCGATCACGACGGCCGCGACGCAGGCCGAGTGGGACGCCCGCCGGCTCGCCCTCGGCATCCGCGGCTACGCGAGCCTGCTCGAGTGGCTCGCCGATGTGTCGCGCTGACGCGTGATCCTGATGCGTCGTACTTCTCGGCCATGCTGGTGAGCCGCCGCCCGTCGGAGAGCATGCTCATCGGCGGCGGGATTTGTGAGTTATCTGCACCAGCGGAAGCATGCAACCGCTGCGAGGCACAAATCTCACCGCCTCTTGCGCGTGCCTCCGACGGGCGGCGCCTCTGCGCGCCCATGGCACGAACTCAGCGAGGGGCTGCCCGTGCCCCGGGAGCCGGCGTATGCCGTCAAGCGGAGCCAGGATGGCGAAGCGCAGGCGGCATTCGAGTGAGCGACGGGCAGGATGCCCGTCGCGAACGTCCGGCGACGGGGCACGGGCAGCCCCGAGCCGCGCGAACGGGCTTGCTCGACTGAGCCACAGATCACGCCCGCGCGCGGTCGATGGCATCGACCACATACGCCGCGAACGGCAGCGAGCAGGTCCATCCCGGCGAGACCGCATTGAGCACGTGCATCGAGCGGGCGTCGCCCTCGATCACGAAATCCATCTCGAGCTTCCGCGTGCGCACGTCGAGCAGCTGGGCCCGAATCCCCGCCCTGCCCCACCGCCGCCAGTGCTCGGGCCTCACGTCCGTCGCCAGGTCGCCCGCAAGCGCCACGAGGTGCCGCCGGCGGTACTTCCGCAGTTCCTCGATCGCGAGCCGACGAAACTCGAAGCCCGCCGAGACGAGCAGGCCGCTCTGCAGGGCGGCGATCTCCGCGAGGTCGCGGGCGTCGAAGCCCGAGAGGCCGGCGTACTGCTCCCGCCAGAAGGCCGGGATCGCCGTCGGGCCGATCTTGGCATGACCGTCCACCGTGACGGTGAAGTGGACACCGAGGAACGGGTTCCGCAGGTCCGGCACCGGATAGATGTTGGTGCGGAAGTGCCCGCCGGCGTCGTCGCCATAGAGATAGAGCCCCTTGAAGGGCAGGATGCGATACCGCTGGGAGAAGCCGTACTGCCGCGCGATCCGGTCGGCCTGCAGGCCGGCCGCGTTGACGACGTAGCCCGCCCGCCACGTGGTTCGGGCCGACTCGATCTCGTCACCGCGACGGCGGCGAAAGCCGTCGGCGAGGGCGAAGGCGATGCCTTCCCGCTCCGCATCCTCTCGCATGGCCGCGAGCACGGCGCCCGGGTCGGCGGTGGCCGTGCGTGGCGACCAGATCGCCCGCTCACAGGTCTTCACGCGCGGCTCGATCCGCCGCGCTTCGGCCTCGGTGATGCTCTCGAGTTCGACGCCGTTGGCCGCACCACGGCGGAGGAGCTCGTCCATCTGCGGGTGGTCGGCCGCAGTGCGGGCCACCACGAGCTTGCCGCAGCGGTTGATCGGGAGGTCCTTGGCGTCGCAGTAGGCGGCGAGCGCCCGGTTGCCGTCCCGCGTGAACTTCGCCTTGAGCGAGTCGGCCGTGTAGTAGAAGCCGGCGTGGAGCACGCCCGAGTTGCGGCCGCTGGCGTGAAGGCCACAGGCCGGCTCCTTTTCCAGCACCGTCACCGACCGGTCGGGATGCCGATGCCGTAGCTCGCGAGCGATCGAAAGTCCGATGATGCCGCCGCCGACGACAAGGAAATCGGTGGTGGGCATGGCACCGGAAGCGGCGGGGAAGCGACGACTCATCGCGGCGGTGCAGCATATCCGGGCCCGGGCAGAGCCACAAAACCCCTACAAAACACAGTCCGTTGCTCGCCCTGGACCAAGTGGTATCGTCACGCTTCCCTTTTTTGGCATGCACGTCGTCCCCCACAACCTTGAGGTTCGCCCGTGCGCGTGTTCTTCATCGCCGTCTCCATCGCCGCGATTGGCTTCTGGATTCATTGGATCTGGTGGCGCATCCGCATCCCCAAGCGACAAACGGCCGCGCTGCTCGCGACGTTCAGCCTCGTGCTCGCGGCTGGGCTGATAGCGACCACCGGCGCCACAGCCATCGCTCCGCCCGCTTGGCGACTCACGAGCGGATGGGAGGTTCTCCATGTGACCGGATTCAACGTCGCCGCAATGTTGGCCTATGTTGTCGCCTATTCTGCAATCGAGGAACGAAGCCCCAGCATGACCATTCTCTCGCGGGTGGCAGCGACGGGTGCTGACGGGGCATCGCACGACGAACTCGAGGCTCTGCTAAAGCGGGCGTCACCCGTCAACGTGCGACTGAATGCGATGCTTCGAGACGGCATGGTGCGAGCAGACGGCGGTAGGTTCGCCTTGACAGCGAAAGGACTCGCGTGGGCTCGCGTGTTTTCGTCTTGGCGGCGAATACTCGCATTCACAAAGGGAGGCTAAGGTGCTCAGTCCCGGATATCCACTCGTCGTGCTCGCCCCAATTGCAGGCCTGATGTCGTACTGCGTCAGTCAGATCGTCATCGCCCGCGCGTCACCTGGCCAAAGTCCCTACCTTTCCTTGAGCCGTGGCTTCGCTGTCGGATTTATCGTAAACGCCATCGTGACGGGCTACGGCATGCTCGCGATGCATTCCAGCCCACTCGATCAGACGGGCTACGCCGCTCTCAATGCTCTGACGTACATGGCTCTGGGGTTCGGCTACTTCAACTTCGTCAACCTAACGGTCGCATCGCTCCGCATTCGGCTCCTCGAGGAGATTCTCGAGGCTGGCGGTGGCCTGTCGGCAGAGCGATTGGCCGCCGCTTACAATGCAGACTCTGTCGCACAACTACGATTGGAGCGGCTCGTGCGAGGTGGGCATCTGGTCGACAGGTGTGGACGTCTGGTGATCGGACGCCGCCCGTTTATGATCGTGGCCCGGATCTTCGACTTCCTACATTGGTTCATTATTGACTGCGGGCACCAATCAAGACCATGACCGACATGAACGTCACCGCAATGACCCCTGTCGTACCCCGTAAACCACGGCTCGCAGCCGATCCAGCAGAGGAGTTGT
>CAXNJC010000075.1:0-6519 GCA_964202525.1 Pirellulales bacterium | reverse complement strand
GATCGCCCCCATCACGCACGCGATCGGCCTGCCGAGCCCGCGGGGCTACTCCGGCGGCAGCGTCCAGTCGATCGGGGTCTTCTGGCGGATTTCGTCCTGGAGCTCGCCGATCGCCGCCAGGGCTTCCCGGGAGGTTCGGCCGGTGCGGGCCATGTGGGCGGCCGCCACGCCGCCGGCCGTGCCGGTGGACCACTCGATCGGATGGAGCCGGGTGGCGGAGTTGGCCAGGAACGATTGGGCCATGGTCTTGCCCACGACCAGCAGGTTGCCGAGCTCCCGGTGCGTGAGGGCCCGGAACGGAACGCAGAAGGGCAGGGTGTCGTGCGCGGCCGTGCAGTAGTCGGGCATGTCGCAGCCCGCGATCGGGTGGATGTCGGCGGGGTAGGCGCCGAGGGCGATGCGGTCTGGGAACACGGTCCCCGTCTTCTGGCTCGCCGGCCCCGTCATGTCGGCAAACCGGAGCACGAATCCATCGAGGCCGATGGCCCGCCGCGTGTCGCGGATGTAGGGAAGCTTGGCGAGCCCGTGGCCGGTGCCGAGCACCGCCGGCGAGAGGCTGATCCGCGCCGGGTCGATCCCTGCGTCGCCGGCCCGACTGCGGAACCACTGATGCCAGCCGAACGCCCGATCCTCGGCGCCCCGCAGCGCCTCGAGGTTGATGCCGCCGCGCCAGTCGGTAGCCTCGGCCGCGGCCTGATCGCGCGGCAGGAAGAGGTAGTGGAAGGGATAGTCGTTGCCGCCTTCGTGCACCTTCTCCGAGTAGCCCCAGTTCTGGAGGCAGATGTCGCCGGTCGTGGCGGCGGGCGTGCGGCCCCGGATGCGGCGATACGTCCAGATCTTCGTCCACGCGTCGGGCTTGTCGCGGTAGGCGCCGTAGCCGAGTTTCGTGGCCGACACCGTGCGGTCGGGCTCGCCGACCGACTCCGCGTGGAGCTCCTGCGCAAAGCAGTAGACGGTGGCCTGGCCGCAGGTGTCGCGGCACTCGAGCGATCCGTCGGCCTCTTCGACGCCCTGCAGGTAGGGCTTGCCCGACAGCGCCAGCACCTCGCCCCACTCCGTCGCGTCGATGAACACCGTGGGCCGTTCCGCCCGCGATGATGCGAAGCGGAGCACCCGCTTCGTGAACCGCTCGGAATCGCGGGGCGAGTACCAGTCGGCCAGGTCCTCCGACGGCAGCCGGTCGTAGCCGCGATCGGGCACCGTGGCCCTCGGCGACCGCGACACGCAGGTGATCGACGCCACGCGGGAGCCGTCGGCCGACAGCTCGACTCGCTTGACGACCGTTTCGAGAAACACGACGAGCCGGTCGCCGGCGGCCTGCTGCAGCGGCCGGAGTTGCCCCACGACGAACGCGTCGGGGCAGAAGCAGAACCGGCTCACCCAGCAGTTGGCCGGGTCCTTGATGCCCTGCATCAAGGCCAGGAACGACGGCGTGATGTTGGCGGGCGTGCGGGCGACCTTAGACACGCTGTAGGGCTTCGTGCCGGCATCGGCCGGCTTGGGCTGGATGGAATGCCACGCCTCATCGACGGCGGGCACTCCGCTCGACGTCAGCTGCCCCCCCACCCAGTCCGTGGGCTCGATGAGGGCGGTGCGGGCCCCCGACTCCGCGGCCGCGAGGGCCGCGGCGAACGCCGCCGTGCTGCCGCCCGCCACCACGACGTCGAACTCGAGAGGGTCGTCTTCAGCGGCATTCGCCGCTGCCGCACCGAACGCGGCTCGAAGCACGAGGCAAACCCCCAGGCATACGGCTGTCAGACGGGCTCGAACCATCGGTTCCTCTCTTGGCAGGGCCCGGAGCATCGGGGGGCATCCATCGTTCCACCTGGCTCAGCATAGGCTATTACCGCGAGGCCCCCAGCCATGGCGAAACGTTTCGCAGAAAACAACAAACACGAAGCCGCGTTTCGCCAGTTCGACGAAACGCGTTCGCAGGCATGGCGAAATAGCCCTGACCGGTGGGGCTCCGATTTCGCCATAAACCACTGCATCCATTGGCCTTATGGGATTCATCACATTTCGTGTGATTCACGGCACGCCATGTGCACACTGGCTCTGCTGTCAGGCCGAACACCGTTTTTCTCGGAGGTTTCTCATGTCGTCCGCAATGCCCCGTCGCAAGCAAATGATCGCCGTCGCCGCCCTGGCGATCGCCATGCTCGTTGGAAACTTCTGCTGCCCGACGGCGTTCGGCCAGACCCTTTCCCCGCTCACCACGTTTGGCTCGAACGGCTGGCTCGCCCCGGGAAGCAACCCCTACGTCACGACCGACAACTCCCAGCGTGGCTTGGGCTGGAATCCGGTCACGAAGAACATCGTCCTGCCCAGCCGCAGCGGTGGCAACTTCGTGGCGATCATCAACGGCACGACCGGCATTGTCAGCGGCACGCTCGATACGACTGGAGTGTCCGGCGGCACGCTCGCGATGATGGGTGCCGGCGTCTCGGATGACGGTGAGATCTATGTGCCGAACCTCCAGAGTGGCTCGAGTGCGCTCAGCCCGTTCAAGATTTACAAGTGGACGGGTGAAAACGACACGGCTGCCCCGACCACCGCGTTCTCTATGGTGCTCCCGCAGACCACGAGTGGAGCGTTCCGCTACGCTGACGCGTTCGCCGTCTACGGCAGTGGTACGAGCCTGAAGTTTGCAGCGGCTGGCTCGACGGCCAGTGGCTCGACGGCTGGCCTGCCCAACAACAGCAACTTCATGATCGGGTCGCTCGATGGCTCGAACACGAACACGATCTACCGCAACATCCCCAACACGCTGACCTCCTCGAACGACTATCGCCTCGGCATCACGTTCGTCGACGCTGACACGGTCATCGGTAACCAGGGCACGAGTGCCAAGATCACCGACTTCATCGCCGCCACCACGCTCAGCAACACCGGAGCCATCGTCACCGGCTCCATCGCCATGGGGGCCGCCGACCGCCCGCTCGACTACACGGTGATCAACGGTCAGGCTCTGCTGGCCGTGGTGAATACGAATAGCTCGCTGATCTCGATCTACGACATCACCAACCCCGCCGCGGCCGCCCTCGTGACCACCGGGTCGACGGTGTCCGGAGCCCTGACCCCTAACGCCAACGCCACCGGCGGCGTGCAGTGGGGCGAGATGCTCAGCCCGACCTCGCAGGTGCTCTACGCCATGAGCTCCAACCAGGGGGTCCAGGCCATGGTGTTCCAAGCGGTGCCTGAGCCCTCGACCTACGCGGTCATGGCCGGAGCCTTCGCGGTCATCGGCTTGGTCGCCTCGCGGAAGCGGCGGTCGGCAGGCTGATCGCCCGTGAGGTTTCGTCCTCCCCCAGCCAACCCGAAGAGGCCCGCCCACATCGGGCGGGCCTCTGTCGTAGAATAAAGTATTGGCCGGTTTTCTAGCAGGGCGTAAGATCCAACTGAGGCGGTCTGGACAACGGTCAACGCAGCGTGGAAGGAAAGTATTCGCATGACACAGGCACGGTTTTTGTCTGGTGCTCGTCGTCGCTCTGATCGGCTTCAGGGCGGCTTTACGCTGGTCGAGCTGCTCGTCGTGATCGCGATCATCGCGACCCTGATCGGGCTGCTCCTGCCCGCGGTGCAGAGTGCCCGCGAGTCGGCCAGGCGGATTTCCTGCACGAACAATCTCAAGCAGGTATGCCTTGCCTTCCACTCGTTGCACAGCGCCACCAAGGCCCTGCCGGCGAGCGACTACGGGACGGGGGGCAGCTTTGGGACCTGGCAGGTGGCGATTCTGCCGTACATCGACCAGCAGACGCTGTTCAACACCTATCAGGGATTCAAGACCGGAACCACCGCGACCGGAGGCATCGCCCAGTACTCGAGCGCCGTGAACAACACCGTGACGCAGTCGGTGATCGGCGGACTACGATGTCCGAGCGACAATGCGGGCTCGAACGGTGTGGCGTCGGCACAAGGCAATCGAACCAAGCACAACTATGTGGTCAACGCCGGCAACACCAATCGCATGCAAGAGGACCCCTCGCGGGGCAATCCCTACTTGGGTGTGACGTTCGGTGGCGCGCCGTTCATCCGCGACGGACGATCGACGCGGTCTCCGACGCGGCCGATCGTGAGGTTTCAGAACATTTCCGACGGGCTGTCGAAGACGTTGATGGCCTCGGAGATTCTGTTGGGCAGCAACGATGCCACAAACTCGGACCTGCGTGGCTTCACATGGTGGGGTCCAGGGGCCGTCTTCAACGGGTTCTACCAGCCGAATACCTCCTCGGGCGACCAGCTCCAACTGAGTTATTGCGTCAACCAACCGACCCAGGGGCTTCCCTGCCTGACAGACAGCGAATACGTGATGACCGCGCGAAGTCGTCACGTCGGTGGCGTCATTGCCGGCATGTGCGACGGATCGATCACCTTCGTTGCAGAAGCGATCGACCTCGCTGCCTGGCGGGCAATGTCGACGTCGCAGGCCGGCGACCTGGCGCCGTGACGGACATGCCGCGCGGGCCCGAGAAGGTGTCGAAACCCGCGTTGGGGCAGTGACTCGCCCGTCGGTCTGGATAGTGACGTCTACTTCAAGTTGACATTCAGGACGTTCGGCTTGTCGTCGCCGACCTGCTCGATGGTCACGCTGGCTGGCGGTGCGTTGAGAAACTTCCGCGGCAGGATCTGCTTCGTCTCACGAGTGCTGGGGTCGGTGCCGACGTTTTCAAACGCGCGGATCCAGACGTTGTATTTCCCGGGGCAAGGGCCGGTGTCCCGCGGCATGGAAAACTTTCCGTCGCTAATGGATGCATTGGCTCCCGCCGGCTGACCCTCCGCCGGCTCGAGGGCGATCGCCCCCAACGCGATCGGCTTGCCCTCCCAGGTGATCATGCCCTCGAGCGGCTGCCGGGCGAAGGGATCCTTTTTGCCGCAGCCGATGGTTACGGAGGCTGCCGCCACCAGCACTGCGGCCATCAGAAACCGGCGCCGACCGGTCGTCACACCGTCAGCGGTCCGCGGAGAAGACATCGCGAGCACTCCCGTCACGAGGAATCGAACCGACCGGAAGAATTTATCACGCCGCCCGTCTCTCGTCACTCCCGTCGGGCGTTGGTGGCGCAGTGCACGTTGCCGTGGTGCTGCTGGTAGCAGGCGTCGTCGATGAACTCGACCCGCTTGGCCCCGGCCGCCAGAAACCGCTCGCGGCAGGCGTCGCGGACGGCCGCCGGCATCGCCGCCGAGCCGCAGATCACCGCACCATTCACCATCAGGGCGTTCACCGGGTTGCTCCAGATCGACGACGCGTTCGTGACGCCGCCATCGGGGAGCAGGCCGTCGGCCGGCACGTCGAACGCGACGGGCAGCCGCACTACCCGGCCAGCGTCGAGCCCGAGCAGGCCGAGCAGCCCGCCCCGGGCCATCCCTTCGGCATCGCCAGCCCGGGGCGGGGCGTCGGCGGCGCGAGGGTCGCCATGCAGCATTGCCTCGATCTCCCGGGCGATCCTCCGGTTGGCCTTCAGCCGCCGCTCGGCGATCGGCTTCGCGAGGTTCGGCTCGTCGCCCAGCAGCCGCAGGCCGAGCTCCGGATCCGGCACGAGGATCACCCCCGCACCGTCGGCACCCGGCAGAAACGACACGATCTCGTCGACGTGCTTGATCAGCAGCCACGAGGTGTCGATCCACACCGGCGGCTGCGCCCCCTGCGCGGCGAGAAACCGGACCGCATCGGGATGGAACCCCGTGCCCGTGAGCCGATTACGGCCGTGGATCACCCGCCCGCGCGGATGCGCGGCCGTGGGCGGCGACACCTCGAGGTTGCCGTACCAGTCGGCCCAGGCGTCGCCGCCGCCGAGCGGCCGGAAGGTCGCCGCTTCCGCGACCGCCACATCCGGGCCGAGCAGGGTCGGCGGAAACGTGTCGGCGTTCCGCAGGCCGGCGAGCACGACGTGCATCGAGGCCCGCGGCGTCGTCGTGATGCCGATCTCCATCGTGTCCTGCATCCACATCTCCTTCCAGTCGCGGGCGGCATGCGTCCGCAGCGGCACGGCGAGCGGCTCGAGCAGCCCCTCGAGGGCGGCGATGAAGCCGGCGTTGTCGTAGCGGCCGGTGGCCACGTAGACCTCGGCGACCGGAGCCGTGGCCGGCAGGAGCACGACCGGTGCGACCCGCGCGGAAAGCTCGCGTGGGGCCGCGTCGCTCCCGTCGAACGCCACCCGGATCGTCGCTCGCCCCGTCCAGTCCGCCGGCAGACCGGCCCACGCGAGGGCCTCGATGCCGAGATCCACGGCCGCTCCGGCGGCGGCCGCCGGCACGGCGAACTCACCGGCTCCCCGGCCGAGATGCCGCCAGCCACCGGCGTCGCGAACGAAGAACCGCAGCGGCGCGCCGTCGGTCGAAATCCGGAGCCGCCGCGTGCCGGCGGGAGCCGCGATGGGCACGACGGCCAGGTCGTCCACGTCCGCGGCGCCGTTCACGCGGTCGTCATCGGCGTCGGGCACGCCGTCGCGGTCGTCGTCGTCGCGGTTGGCGAGGAGCACGATCTCCTCGGTCACCGGCTCCGCAGCCCAGCCGAACGGT
>CAXNJC010000074.1:0-6553 GCA_964202525.1 Pirellulales bacterium | reverse complement strand
GTCCGACCGCATCCGGGCCTCGTCGCGTGAGAGCCGGCTTTCGAGGCCGCCGAACTGGGGATTGGAAAACAAGTCATCGAACGTCTCGAAGCGATTCTTCTCGAACTCGAATGCGAACTCGGCATTGGCCTTCGTCTGCTGACTCACCTCCACCGTCTTGCGAGCAGCCTCGCGATTGGCCTCCGCCGCCTTCACCGCCGCCGCCCGTGCCGACTCCTGTGCCTTCGCCGCCGCGGTGAGTTCCATGACCTCTTCGCCGGCGGCCTCCAGCCGCTCGGCGAGGAAGGCCCGCTGCGCGTCAAGCCTTGCCGCAAGCTCCGGATCGTTATCTTCGATATCGACGATAGGATCGTTCATCTTGACCCGGGTACCCTCGACCACGTGCCAGGTGCGAACCTGTCCCGAAACCCGCGCCGTGAGCACCTGGACGCGCTCGGTTGGGGAGTATGCGGTGACCATCCCGCGGCACATCACGGTCTGCTGCCAAGGCACGAGGGCCAGGAGGAGTGGCGTGGACAGGAAAAACAGGAAAAGCAGGCGACTCACGCCACGGACGAACCGCGGGGTCCGGGCCCGCGCCAGGGCCGACCGGCTCGCCGTCCGCTCCGCGTTCGCTGCGTGTCGCTCGCTCATGACCACTCCACCGTCCGGTCGCACCGGTTCTTGATGTCGTCTCGGGCCGTCACGATCACGAGCGTCCACGGGGCGGAGCGATCGAAGAGTGATTCGAGCAGCTCCGGGCAGGTTCGCAGGTCGAGCCGGTCGAGCATGCCGTTGATCAGCAGCAGCCGCGGACGACCGGCGATCGCCCGCGCGATCGAGAGCCGCGAGAGATCGTTGGCGGAGAGCGGCAGGCCGTCGGAGGCCAGCGGCGTGCCCACGCCATCGGGCAGGCGAGCCACCGTGTCGGCGAGCCCCACCATGTCGAGGGCGCGGCGGACGTCGGACGCCGAGAGGTCGCCGCGACCCACGCGGATGTTCTCCGCGACGGTGTCGGCGAACGTCTCGGCCTGCCCGACGTAGGCCAGTTGCAGCCGCGTCTGCGGACGGTTGAGCGAGCGGGCGTCGAGACCGTCAAACTCGAGGAGGCCTTCCGTGGGAACCCGCAGCAGGGCCAGCGTCTCGAGGAGACGCGTTTTCCCGCTGCCGGAGGGCCCCGAGATCGCCACCCGCTCACCGGGATTGATTTCGATCCGGCGGAGAGGCTCGACGCCGCCCGACCGCGTGCCAGGGATCCACCGCCGCGTCTCCACGACCACCCGCATCGGCACGTCGCTCCGCGGCAGCGTCTCCCCCCCCTCGCGCTCCAGCGGCAGCTGGTCGATCACGCCCAGCTTGTCGAGCGACGCCTGCAGATCGTAGAAGGTCTCGATGTATTTCCCGCTCTTCGAGATCGCGGCCAGCACCAGGGCCACGATCAGCTCGCCGGCGACGAGCTGCCCGAGCGTGAGCTGTCGGTTGATCACCAGCCAGCCGCCGAGGCCCAGCAGCACGGTCATGGCCACGGCCTCGAGCATGAACGCGAACAGCGTCTGCCGCCAGACGACGCGAAAGTGCCGGCGGCGAGCCGTGAGGTAGGCGTCGGCGAGGTCGTCGGCCCGCCGGTAGGCGAGTTCACCACCGCGGCCAAACCGAAACGTGTGCGGGCACTTCGCGAGCTCTTCGAGCCAGGCAGCCACGTCAAACTTCGCGTAGCTCTCGTCGATGCTCGACCGCACACCGCCGATGCCCAGCACGAACAGCAGGAAGAACATCAGCCCGGCCATGACGGCGGCGAACGTGAGCAGATAGGGATGATAGAAGGCGAGCACGGCCAGGCCGACGAGCGTGATCATCACCACGCCGATGCCGTCCACGAGCAGCGTCGCCAGCGCCTTCTGGACCGATGCCACCTCGAAGAACCGGTTGACGATGTCGGTGGGATTGCGGCCGTCGAACGCCTCGATTTCGCCGCGGGCGAAGTGATCGGCGAAGGCATCAGCCGTCCGGATGAAGAACCGCCGCTGCATGCACTCCACCACGTAGAGCTGCATGGCCCGCAGCAGCGTGGCCAGCACCAGAAACGCGAACATAACCCCCGCGAGCACGATCACCGGCCAGAGCTGGACGCCGAAGGCCACCGTATTGACGAGCGCCTCGATGGCCGCGGGCGTGACGATCGACAGCACACCCACGGCCGTCGCGAATGCGACCACCGTCCAGAGGTCGCTCCGCTCGAGGCGCAGGGCTTCCGCCAGCCGCTTGATGGGCCGCGTCTTTCCGCCAGCATGATGCGAACCGTGTTCCGCCATGAGGTTCCTGGGGTACCTGTACCGCCGGCCACGATGGCCGTGAAGAGCGATCTTTCTAGGCCCGAAGGCCGCGCTGGTAAGCCGCGTCCACCCCTGCCGTCACACCAAGTCGAGGAGATCGCCGATCGACCGATGGGCTTCGATCGGATGCCGCAGCGGCCGTCCCTGCCGGATGCGGTACGTGTTTCTCCGCCCCACCCGCTCCCGCACGAGAAAGCCATCCCGCTCGAGATCCGCGATGATCCGCTGCACGGCCCGCTCCGTGATGCCCACCAGGCTGGCCACCTCCCGCAGCACGAGTTCGGGGTTTTTGGCCAGCAGAATCATCACGTGGGCGTGGTTCGTGAGGAACGTCCACCGCGGCTCCGGGGCCGGGGGCAACCGCAGCGCCGCCGACGCGCGTTGACCGCCTTCGCCACCAGTGCCGGATCGGGCCAAACTTGCGTCCCTCAAATACCGAAATATATTTCGTGTTATCGTAGTCGTCATCTGTCCGGTTCGCAAGCCAGCTTCGTCGTTCGACCCCGCAGGATCCCCATGGCTTCCCAGACCCTCGCCGTCGCCGCCGCCCTCCCCGCCTGCCTGCTCCTCTCCGGCGGACTGCTCGCGGCGCCGCTGGCGTCGCGGCACCCCCGAGGGGTCGCCGCCGCCGTCTCGTGGCTCGCGGCCCTGGCCTTGGCCGCGGCGGTGGCCACCGCGGGCCTGCTGGCCGTCACGGGCCCCGTGGATCAGCCGTTCTGGACGGCCCCCGGCCCACTCCCCCTGAACCTGGGCGTGTTCGTCGACCCGCTCACGGCGGTGATGCTCCTGCTGGTGTCGTTCGTGGGGCTCGTCATCGCCCGGTTCGCCGCCCGGGCGCTCGCCGGCGAGCCCCGCCAGGGGCGGTTCTTCACCTGGCTGGCGGTCACGCTCGGGGCCGTCCTCCTGCTCGTGGTCTCCCGCAACCTGGTGATGTTCACCGCCGCATTGATGCTCACGAGCTACGGCCTGCACCACCTGCTCGAACACTACCCCGACCGCCCCTGGGCCGTCTGGGCGGCCCGTAAGAAGTTTCTGATCAGCCGCCTCGGCGACGCCTTCCTGATCGCCGCCGTGGGCCTCACGCTCTGGTGCTTCGGCTCGAGCGACTACGCGACGATCTTCGCCCGCGCCGAGGAACTGCGGCCGTCAAGCGGGCCGCTGGATCCGCGGCTGGCGGCGATCGGGATCCTGTTCGTGCTCGGCGCCATGACGAAGTCGGCCCAGTTTCCCTTCCACAGCTGGCTGCCCGACACGATGGAGGCTCCCACGCCGGTGTCGGCGCTGATGCACGCCGGGATCATCAACGCCGGCGGGTTCCTCGTGATCCGCCTCAGCCCGCTGGTGTCGCTGTCGCCCATCGCCCTCGACGTGCTGGCCCTCGTGGGGGCGTTCACGGCCCTGTTTGGCGGCCTGGTGATGCTCACGCAGACGAGCATCAAACGGGCGCTCGCCTTCTCCACGATCGCCCAGATGGGCTTCATGATGCTGCAGTGCGGGCTCGGCGCGTTCACGGCGGCCCTGCTCCACATCGTGGCCCATTCGCTCTACAAGGCCCATGCCTTCCTCACCTCGGGAAGCGCGCTCGACGCGGCCGCGACGATGAAGGTCAAGGCCCCGGCGTCCGCGGGCCTCGCGCGGCCGTTCGCCGCGCTGCCGGTCGCGGCGGGCGTCGCTATTGCCGCCACGCTCGGATCGCTGGCGGCGTTCGGGATCGATCCGGCCGTCAAGCCCGGCGGGCTCGTGCTCGCCGCGGTGATGGGCATCGCGCTCACCACGCTCGTGTGGCAGGCTTTGCTCTCGGGCTCGCGGTGGGTGTCGCTCGCCGGCATGGCTGCGGCGTTTGGCGTGGGCCTGGCCTACGCCGCCTCCTATCTCGCGATCGATCGGCTGCTGACGACGGCGTCGATTGCCCACGGCACACGCCCGGTGTCGACCCTCGATGTCGCGCTCGCGACGATCGTGGTGATCGGCTTCGTCGGCGCGTTCGCCCTCCAGGCGGCGGGGATGACGCTCGCCCGGCTGCCGCTGGTCCGCAGTCTCTACGTTCATGCGACCAACGGACTGTACTGCGACATCCCGGCCAGGCGGCTCACCGCCCGCGTCTGGGGGCTGAAGGCGCCGGTGCCATGACGCGGGCGACGGGTTCCCCATCCACTGCGTCGTCCTTCCGATCCGAACCCGCCGGTCTTTCCCTGGAGCGCTCCCCATGGCCGTGACCTCCCCGATCCTCGCCTCCGCGGCCGGCCGGCATCCGGTGGCCTTGCCCGCGCACGTCGATCGGGTGACGTCGGCGATCGCCGACATCCGCGGGCTCGTGCCGCCGGTCTGGCCGCTGCAGGACTACGTGGCGGTGAACCCCTTCCAGGGGCTCGCCAACCTGCGGTTTCTCGAGGCCCGCAGCCTGCTCCGCGACGTCCGCGACTGCGAGACGCTGCTCCCGGCGAGCCACTTCGTCAAGCTCCTCGTGGAGGGCGACATCAGCTCCGCCGACGTGGACGCGGCGCTGCAGCAGTGCCGCGAGGAGCATCCCGAGCACTATGCGGGGCTCTCGCCGCACGACTTCAACCAGGCGCTCCACGACGCTGCCACCAGGCCGCTCGTCGCGGAGCGGCGGTACCACACCGTCGCCGAGGCCGTCGATCGCCGACTGGGCAGCAGCTGGACGAGCCACATTGTCACCGATATCTCCCGGCACTGCGCCGCCCACTACGACCGTGGGCAGGCGGCATGGCCGAGCCCGTGGAAGCACCTGCCGCTCTACGAGGCCTGGCGCGAGACCTCGTGCGTGAGCCGACGGATGGATCTGCTCGGAATCCGTGGCTTCCGGTCGTTCGTCGCCGGTCTGCCGGCCGATGCCGAGGAGGCGGTGGCGTCGCTGCTGGGGCAGTTGGCGATCCCCGAGCAGCACTGGCGGAAGTTGATGCTCTGCGAGCTGTTCTCGGTGGCCGGCTGGGCGGCGTTTCTCCGCTACCGGCTCTGGCTCGCGGAGTCGGCCGACGGCGGCACGCTCGACGAGCATCTGGTGGGCCTGCTGGCGATGCGGCTGGCCTACGACGTGGCGCTCGCGGAGACGTGCCCCGACGCCGTGGCGGAGGCGGGCGCCCTGTGCCCTGCCGGAGCCTCGGCGGCGGAGCCGGCGCCGCCCCGGAGCGTGCTCGCGCGGTATCTCTTCCAGGTGGCGGCGGAGGTGGCCTACCGGCGGCACACCTGCCAGGCGATCGCCGCGCAGGCGACCACGGCCACGAAGGCGGCGGCCCGCAAGACGCTCCAGATGGTGTTCTGCATCGACGTGCGGTCGGAGGTGATTCGCCGGCACCTCGAGGCGGCGAGCCCGGCGGTGGAGACCTTCGGCTTCGCAGGCTTCTTCGGCATACCGGTCGAGTTCGTGCCGCTGGGCGACCTCCACGGCACGGCCCAGTGCCCGGTGCTGCTCAAGCCCGCCTTCCGGGCGCACGAGCGGGTGGCCACGGTCGATCCCGCGCGTGAATCGCGGGCGGTCGCGGCGCGGCGGACGATCCGGCTCGGCCGGAAGTCGTGGAAGGCCTTCCAGACCTCGGCCACGTCGTGCTTCTCGTTCGTGGAGTCGCTGGGGCTCGCATACCTGCCGAAGCTGATCGGCGATGCCTGGAGCCTGACGCGGCCCGTGGTGTCGGCCGATGCCGACGGCGTGCGGTCGGTCGGCCATGCGGCCGTGATCCCGATGCTCGACGGCGATGGTCCCGATGCGGTGGGCCTCGAACGCCGGGTCGACCTGGCGGCGGGCATGTTGCGGAACCTCGGCCTGCTCGACGGCTTCGCCCGGATCGTGGCGATCTGCGGCCATGCGTCGGAGGTGGTCAACAACCCGTATCGCGCCGGGCTCGACTGCGGCGCGTGCGGCGGACACTCGGGCGAACCGAATGCCCGCGTGGCGGCGGCCCTGCTCAACGATCCAGACGTCCGCGCGGGGCTCGCGGACCGCGGCATCGCGATCCCGGCCGACACCTGGTTCGTGGCGGCGGTGCACGTCACCACGACCGACGAGATCCGCTTCCCCGACGGCGGCGTGCCGCCGGCATCGCACGCCGAGGAGTTCGCCGAGATCCGCGAGTGGCTCGCGCGGGCGACCGACGCCACACGGCGGGAGCGGTCGCCGCGGCTGGTGGGCGGCCCTGCGGCCACGGCCGGAGGGGCGGCGATCACCGCCGACATCCTCCGCCGCAGCCGCGACTGGGCGGAGGTGCGGCCGGAATGGGGCCTGG
>CAXNJC010000073.1:0-6590 GCA_964202525.1 Pirellulales bacterium | reverse complement strand
CTACCGCCGCTGCCTCGAGGTGCAGATGCCGTACCTAGGGCCGGTGTCGGGCCACTACACCGACTGGACCCCGCTGCACGGCCGGCCGGGACTGTTTCCGGAAGACATCGATCCGACCGATCCGTGGCAGTTCCGCAACATCTTGGTGCATTGAGCGGCCGAGCGTCGCGGCGCCTGCCACGCGTCGATCGCGGTCATCGAGCGAGCCGGCGGCGTCGCCCTGGCGACTCCCCTGGGGCGACGCCCGGGACGAAGTATTCGACATAGCCGAGGTGCATCTCGTCGAACGTCTGCGGGCCCCAGCGAACGGTCTGCGATGGATCGGGATTCGCCGGATTGCCGGGGCTGTTGTCGTACCACGCCGTGAACACGAGGCGGTCGCCGGCGCTGAGCGCGAGCGGCTCGTGCAGCCGGTAGAGCAGCTGCCAGTTGAAGTCGTACCGCGGGATGTCGAGGAGCGTGGTGCGGCCCCCGTGGGACCGAACGAGCTCGTAGCGGCAGGCCTTGCCCCGCACGTGGAGGTGCGGCAGGAAGCTCAGGACCGTGGCGTCGAACGGCAGCCGCAGCGAGGCCTCCTCGCGATGGTCGGCCGCTCCTGGCGGGATCGAGATCCGGGCATTGACGATGCCCGCCACGCGGACCTCGTGCCGCGGCGGCTCCGTCGCGTAGATCACGCCCACGCGGGTGCGGTCGGTCGTGGCGGTGCCGTTGGGCGTGTAGTGCATCTGGAACTTCAGGCGGGCTCCCTTCGGCAAACGCTTCGCAAAACCGTCGGGATAGACGAGCGTGTTCTGCCCGGGCACGTACTCGCCCCAGAAGCCTCCGCGTGCCTCGGCTGCCTCGTCACGTGGGTTGGTCTCGTCTTCCCCGCCGCCCGCCACATGGATGAGCGCGTGGTGCACGACGCCGCGATCCCCCGGCTGCACCTCGATCGCCCGCACCCAGCGGTCCTCCGGAAGGTGCGTTTCCACGAACACGGTCTGGTACGGCATCACGCCGGTCGCCTTCACCGCCATCGGCTCCGCGAACTCGAAGACAGCGTCGGGCGTCCCGATCTGCCAGCCGGCGGGAAATGTCACGGCCGCCGGCGCGTCGGCAGGATCGCCCGCGGACCGGCCGCCGTCGATCCAGGCGACAAGGTCGCGGCTGTCGGCTTCGGCGAGGGAGCGATCGTTGGCCCAGGGCGTGTGGACGCGGCCTGTGTCTGGATCGGGGGGCGACGGAGCCGCGAACCACGGCGGCATCGTGCCGCGGCCGATCACCTCCCGCACCATCGGGGCGTGGGCCACGAGATCGTCGTAGGTGTCGAGAGGAAACGGGCCCGCACCGCCGTCGCGATGACACTCGATGCAGTGCCGCGCGACGATCCGTGAGATCCGGCCGTGGTAGGTCACGTCGCTCACGCCCGCTTGGTCCGCCGGCCTGTCAAGCATGCAGCCCGGCGCCTCAGTGGCCGCCACGGCCGGAGCCTCGCCCCCGTGGATCGCCGTGAGCGCCTCGACGAGGTAGCGCTTCCGTGGGGCATCGAGCGAATACCCGAAGCCATACTGGTCGTCGATCGCGCCGTGGTAGGCGACCGTGCGGTCGGCCGCGAGCACGACGACGTCGGTGGTGGTGACGGCCCCGACCGCCGCGGCGAGTCCACCGCGCGGATCGTGCACGTAGGTCGCCCGCCCGCCGAACCTCGCGGCCGCGGCCCGCATGTCCGCAGGCGTGTCGGTCGCCACCGGGTTCACGAGGATCCAGGCGATGCGATCGTCGGACGCGTCGATGAGTTCCTCGAGCCGCGGCAGATACTTCCTGCTCAATGGGCAGCTCGTGCTCGTCATCGCGAACACGAGGATGCGGCCATCGGCAAGTCCCGCGAGCGAATGCTGAGTTCCTGCCAGATCGGTGAAGCCAACATCGCCGATGCGGCGGCCGATGCCGTGATCGCCGGGCCGCACAGGTGTGGCCGCCTCGCGGACCGGTGACGTGGTGGGCGTGGCGACAGCCGCTTCGCCCGGCGCGGCCGTCGTCGCGGGTGCGGCGTTGCCAAATACCGTGCGGTAGAAGTCCCAGTTCGTGTCGCCGAGGGCCTGGAGCGTTCGAAGCGGGTTGTGATCCACGCCTGGCAGCACGGTCCACGTGTGTGGGATTCCGATCCGCTCGAGATGCTCGTGGAAGTCACGGTTGTTGGCGAAGGTCTCGTCGCGGTCACCGCACACGACACGAACGAGCGAGCCAGTCTTGATCGCGTCGGCATTCCGCTCCGCGAGGGCCCGGGGGCTCACGCTCCGGAAATACTCGGGATCGCCGCCGTAGACCCGCTGCAGCACCTCTTCGGCCCGACGCCGGCCGGTCCGTGGCGCATCGGCGAGGAGGTCCGCCTGCAGCGGCCCGGCGGCCATGATGGAAACGCTGCGGAAGAGATCGGGAAACTTGAATCCCAGCCGGGCGGCCCCGTAGCCGCCCATGCTGTAGCCGTCGAGCAGCCGGCCCTCCGGAGCCGCGATCGTGCGGCACGAGGTATCGATGTGGGGCACGAGTTCCCTGGCGATCATCGTCTCCAGCGGAGCCGAGCCGTCCTTCCAGTCGACGTACATGCCCTCGGCCAGTCCGTTGACGAACACGACGAGGCATGGGGGAACCTTGCCGGCTTCGATCGCCGCGGCGAAGTGGGCGGCCACCTTCGGGATTCCGGGGAGCCCGCCCCGCGAGCCGTGTAGCCAATAGACTACCGGGAAGCGGCGGTCCGGCTCGCGGTCGTAGGCGGCCGGCGTGAGCAGGTGGTAGCTGACGGTGGCCCGTGCGGCCGCGCTCTCGAAGGTGCGGAACGACACGCCGGGCGCCTTGATTGCTGCGGTCACCCAGGCCCGGTCCGCTGCCGTTTCGCCCGGCTCGGCCGAGTGGGCGAGCACCGGCACGACGGCCGCAAGGGTGACGCCAAGCAGGATGGACGCGTGAACGATACTCATGGCACCACGTTCAACGGATGGGGGAGCCGGTGGTTGCGGTGGGTGGCACGGGCGACGGTCGGTCGTTTCGCCCGGGGCTGCGCGTGCGGAAGACCCCGGAGTCATGGCATGATCACGCCGGCGATCGCGGCCGAGAGGGCGTTGGCCAGGGTGCTGATCACGAGCATCTTGAGCCCCAGCTGCGCCAACTCGGCCCGCCGCTCGGGGATCAGGGCACCGATGCCGCCGAGCTGGATGCCGATGCTCGAGATGTTGGCGAAGCTGCACATCGCGATCGTCGCCAGCGAGAAGGCCTTGGGCGTGAGCGTGTCTTTCAGCTTCCCGAGGTCGAAGTAGGCGATCATCTCGTTGAGCACCGTCCGCGTGCCGAGCAGGCCGCCAATCGTTTGGCAGTCTTCGGCCGGCACGCCGATCAGCCAGGCGAAGGGGGCGAACACGAGCGAGAGCAGCCACTGGAGCGAGAGATTGGGGAAGCTGATGAGCCCGCCGACCCAGCCGAGCGCCAGGTTCACGAGGGCCACCAGCGCGATGAACGAGATCAGCACCGCGCCCACGTTGGCCGCGAGCATCAGGCCCTCGCGGGTGCCGCGGGCCGCCGCGTCGAGCACGTTGGAGTCGAGCCGCTCGTTCGACACCTTGAGGGTGCCGAGCGTCTCCGGATCGCCCATCTCGGGCACGAACATCTTGGTGAGGAAGATCGTCGCCGGAAAGCTCATCAGGATCGCGGTCAACAGATCGCGGAGGTCGCAGCCGGCCGCCTTGTAGGCGCCGAGAATGCCCCCCGAGACGAGCCCCATGCCGCTGACCATCACCACGGCGAGCTCCGACCGCGTGAGCCGCGGCAGGTAGGGCCGGATCACGAGCGGAGCCTCGGTCTGCCCGAGGAAGATCGAGGCGGCGGCGTTGAGCGTCTCGGCGCCGCTCGACCCCAGGATCTTTGCCGTCACCCAGGCGAAGGCCCGGACGATCACCTGCATGATGCCGAGGTGGTAGAGCACGGCGAAGAGGGCCGCCACGAACACGATCGTGGGCAGCACGCGGAACGCGAACACGAAGCCCATCGGCCCCGCCGGGTCGGCGAGCTTGTCGCCAAACACGAACCGGGCGCCCGCGTCGGAGCAGGCGAGGATCGTGTCGACCCAATTCGCCGCCGATTCCAGGACCTGCTGGCCAGTCATGGACCGCAGCAGGACGAACCCGAGCACGACCTGCATTGCCAACCCACCGATCACCATCCGCGGTGAGATCGCGCGGCGGTTCTCCGAGAAGAGCCAGGCGGCGCCGAGGATCGCGGCCACGCCCAGGAGCCCACGGAACCGGTCGAGATCGCCCATGGTGATGCCTCCAGACGGGAAACCGGGATCAGAGTCGTTCGAGGATCAGCGACCGGTTCGGCGGCGGCACATCGGCGATCGTGGTCGCATCGGCGAGCATCGCGAGCACCTGCTGCAGGGCGGCGGCGTGCGTCGGATTCACATGAATCTCGGCGATGACGTCGCCGGCGCGAACGTCGTCGCCCACCGACTTTGCGAACACGACGCCCGCGGCGGGATCGATCACGGAGTCGACGCGGGCCCGGCCGGCGCCCAGCAGCATCGACGCCTGTCCCACGGGCCAGGCGCGGATGCCCGTGATGAATCCCGATGCGGCGGCGCGGAACGGCTCGACGACTGCCGCCCGGGGCAGCACGCCGAGTGGATCGTCGCACACCCGCGGATCACCCCCCTGCGCCGCGACGACCTTCCGAAACCGCTCGAGCGCCGAGCCGTCGGCGACCGATCGGCGGCATCTCTCGAGGGCTTGCTCGCGCGTCGTCGCCACTCCTCCGAGCAGGAGCATCTCGGCGGCCAACTCCAAAGACACCTCCATGAGACCATCGGGGCCGCGGCCCTTCAGGCACTCGACGCTCTCCCAGACTTCGAGCGCATTGCCGACGGCCCTGCCGAGCGGCGCGTCCATGCTCGTGATCAGGGCCTGCACCGGCTTGCCGAGTTCACGGCCGATTCGCGTCATGCTCTCGGCAAGGGCCCGGGCATCCTCCCGCTTCGCCATGAAGGCGCCGTCGCCGGTCTTCACGTCGAGGACGAGCGCGTCGATCCCCTCGGCGAGCTTCTTCGAGAGGATCGACGCGGTGATCAGCGGAATGCTCTCGACCGTGGCGGTCGCGTCGCGGAGGGCGTAGAGCACGCGGTCGGCGGGGGCGATCTCGGCCGTCTGGCCGATCAGCACCATCCCGCACTCGCGGGCCACGCGGCGGTAGGCGGCGAGGTCGAGGTCGATGCGGAAGCCCGGGATGCTCTCGAGTTTGTCGAGCGTGCCGCCGGTGTGGCCCAGGCCACGGCCCGACACCATCGGCACCGTGACTCCGCAGGCGGCCGCGATCGGCGCCAGGATCAGGCTGGTCTTGTCCCCCACGCCGCCGGTGGAGTGTTTGTCGACCTTCGGCCCCGGAATGTCGGAGAGATCGAGCACCGTGCCCGAGTGGAGCATGGCGTCGACGAGCGCCGCGGTCTCCCGCGACGTCATGCCCCGCCAGAGAATCGCCATCGTCATGGCCGACCACTGGTAGTTGGGCACCTCGCCGGTAGCGATGCCGCCGACCAGGAAGCGGATCTCGTCGGCCGTGAGCTCTCCGCCGTCGCGCTTCCGGCGGATCAGATCGACGGCACGCATGCTGTGCTCCTGGAAACGCGGCTCAGTGTCGGGCCGATGTGCCGAACTGCCGATCGCCCGCGTCGCCCAGGCCCGGCACGATGAAGCCGACGTCGTTGAGGCCCTCGTCGAGGGCCGCCACGTGGATCGCCACGTCGGGCATCGCCTCGGAGAGCTTGCGGACTCCTTCGGGCGCCGCGATCAGCGCCAGGAAGATGAGCCGGGGAATGCCGGCGGCGTGCAGGATCTCGCAGGTGCGGATCGCGGAGCCGCCGGTGGCGAGCATCGGATCGACGACGATCGCCAGGCTCGCGCCGCAGTTGGCCGGAAGCTTGTTGTAATACTCCTGCGGCCGGAGTGTGGTCTCGTCGCGGTAGAGTCCGATGTGCCAGACCTCGGCGTCCGGAATGAGCTCGATCAGGCCCTCGGCCATGCCCAGGCCGGCGCGAAGGATCGGCACCACTGCGATCCGCTCGGCGATTCGCCGCCCCTTCGCCTCGCCGAGCGGCGTGGGCACGCGCACGTCGCTGGTGGGCACGTTCGACGTGGCCTCGACGGCGAGCAGCCGCGTGATCTGGCCGACAGCACGGCGAAACTCGGGGGGCTTCGTGGCCGGATCGCGGAGGGCGACGACGTGATGCGCCACGAGAGGATGCGACGACACATGAACCCGCGACATGCGACGCTCCCTCCGAGTTCCCTGCCGGTGGTGCTTTTCCTGCCGACGCTGGGCGGCATGATCATACGACCGCTGGTCGCCTTGTCGAATGCGCTGCGGCCTTCCGGGACGGGTAGACTCCCGACCGACCACTCCACGCCGCCACTGAGAACGTCGATGACCGGTCACGCCGCCATCCCCTCCGACGACGTCCTGCTCGCCGCCGCGCGGGCTGCCGGTACGAACGCTCATTCCCCCTACTCCGGCTGGAAGGTCGGGTCGGCGGCCCTGTTCGCCGAGACCGGCGCCGCCGTTCATCGCGG
>CAXNJC010000072.1:0-6597 GCA_964202525.1 Pirellulales bacterium | reverse complement strand
GAGCCTCGAGGACGGCGACCGGCCCCCGTCGTGCCGCCTGGCCGAGAGCCGAACTCGTGCAGCGGCGGGACACGCTCTTTGCCCGCGCGATCGACTACATCCCGTGCCGGCAGTTCCTCCGCAGCGACGCCGAGGCCCAGGCGTCTACTCCCCCGGCAGCGGCGACCGTGCCCCTGGAGCGGGCCGACGGCCCTGCCGCCGACGCCCGCGGGCTCACGCCCTACATCGCCAGCCTCTATCAGACGAGGCTCCTGGCCAAGGAAGAGGAGCAGTACTACTTTCGTCGGATGAACTGGCTTAAGTTCCGCGCCGCGACCGTCCGGGGGCGGCTCGATCGCCGTCGCGCAACGCAGCGGCAGATCGAGCAGATCGAGGGCTGGCTGGCCGAAGCCGAGACGGTGAAGGCGATCCTGATCACGTCGAACCTGCGGCTGGTCGTGTCGATCGCCAAGAAGTTCGTCGACCCCACGTGGTCGTTCGACGAACTCGTTAGCGAGGGCAACGTGGCCCTGATGCGGTCGGTGGAGAAGTTCAACTTCGCCCTCGGCAACCGGTTCAGCACCTACGCGACCTACGCCATCCAGCGGCATTTCTTCCGGCTCTCGCACCGGGGCCGCCAGTTCCGCCAGCGGTTTGTGCACGACGACGATTCGCTCCGCGACCGGGCGGAGACAGAGTCCGGCAGCGAGTACTGCTCCTCGGAGCAGATCGACATGCTCAAGGGGCTCTTCGGCCGCTTCCTCGGCGAACTCGAGCCCCGCGAGCGGCGGATCGTGGTAGCCCGATTCGGCTTCGACGGCAAGCCGCCGCGGACCTTCCGGGAACTCGGCAGCCAGATGGGCGTGTGCAAGGAGCGGATCCGCCAAATCCAGACCCGAGCGATGGAAAAACTGCGGTCCATGGCGGCCGAGGCGCGGCTCGAGCAGACGGTTGGCGACTGGCTCTGACCCCGCCGGTCTCTCTTGCGGATCGGCCGCTGAATCCCTACGTTCCCGCCCCGCCCGAGCGACGGGCGGAGGACCGGGAGAAGCGCCGATGCCGATGACCATCGCAGAACTGGCCACGCGGGTGTCCGGAAACACCCTCGGCGGCGAGCCGACCCGGCCGCTCACCGGGGCGGCCACGCTGGAAACCGCGACGCCCGGCGACGTGACCCTCGTCGACGCCGCGTCGAAGCTCCACCTGCTCGCGAAGAGCCGGGCCGCGGCGGCGATCGTGCCCAGCGGCACCGGTCCGCTCGACAGGCCGACGATCGAGGTGGCCGACGTGCATGCGGCCTTCACCGCGGCCGTGCTCGCCTTCCGGCCGCCGCGACGCCTGCCCCGGATCGGCGTGAGCCCGCAGGCCGCCGTCGACCCGACGGCCCGGCTGGCGGCGGACGTCGAAGTGCATCCGTTCGCGACGATCGGCGCCGAGGTCGAGATCGGGGCGGGGGCGACGATCCACTCCGGTGCGCGGATCATGCCCGGCTGCCGCATCGGCGCCGGCACCGTGATCCACTCCAACGCGGTGCTGTACGACGACACGCTCGTGGGCGCACGGTGCATCGTCCACGCCGGGGCCGTGCTCGGTGCCTTCGGCTTCGGCTACAAGGCCGGTTCCGAGGGCTACACGCTCTCGGCGCAGCTCGGCTGGGTCGAGCTCGCCGACGACGTCGAAGTCGGTGCGGCGACGACGATCGACCGGGGCACCTACGGGCCGACCGTGATCGGCGCCGGCACGAAGATCGACAACCTCGTGATGATCGCCCACAACTGCCGGGTCGGCCGCCACGCCATGATCTGCTCCCAGGTGGGCGTGGCAGGCAGCACCACGACCGGCGACTGGGTGGTGATGGCGGGACAGGTGGGCGTTCGCGACCACGTGCACATCGGCGACAAGGCCGTGCTCGGGGCCCGCTCGGGTGTGTCGAACGACGTCGAGCCAGGAAAGGTCGTGCTCGGCGAACCGGCGATCGACCTCAGGGAGCGAAAGCTCCAGCTGGCGGCGATGTCGAAGCTTCCGGAGATGCGCCGCGAACTCAAGCAGCTCGCGGCCCGGATGGCGACCCTCGAGGGCGGTGGCGGCCGGGAAGCCGCCGAGGCCGCCTGAGCGACGAGGCCCCTGTCATGCGTCCGTTCCGCACCCACCACATCCCTCCGCTCGACGGCGAGACCATCGGCATCCTGGCCGGCTGGGGCCGCTATCCCGTGGCGGTCGCCGCGGCGATTCGCGACCGGGGCGGCCGGACGGCGATCCTGTCGATCCGCGACCACGCCGATGCCGCCCTCGAACCGTTGGCCGACATCCACGGCCACGTCGGTGTGGCCGAGATCGGGGCGGCGGTCGACTTCTTCCGCCGGGCCGGGGCCCGACGCGCCACGATGGCCGGCAAGATCCACAAGGCGAAGATCTTCGCCCGCAGCGCCTGGCTGCGGCACCTGCCCGACTGGACGGGGCTGGCCACGTTCTGGCCACACTTCGTCAGCCGGCAGCGGGACAACCGCGACGACTCGCTGCTCGGGGCGATCGCCGCCGCCTTCGACGCCTTCGGCGTCACGATTTGCCCGGCCACCGACTTCGCGCCCGACCTGCTCGCGGCCGACGGGGTGCTCGCCGGTCCGCGGCCCACGCCCCGGCAGCTCACCGACGTCGCCTTCGGCTGGCGGCTCGCCAAGGAGCTCGGCCGGCTCGACATCGGCCAGACGGTGGTGGTCAAGAACCGCGCACCGCTGGCGCTCGAGGGCATCGAGGGGACCGACGAGTGCATCCGTCGCGCAGGACGCCTGTGCCCCTCCGGCGAGATGACGGTCGTGAAGGTGGCGAAGCCCCAGCAGGACCTGCGGTTCGACATGCCGACGATCGGCGTGGGCACGCTCGAGTCGCTGGCCGCGGCGGGCGCCACCACGCTGGCCATCGAGGCCGGCCGCACGATCCTGATCGACGAGGCCGCCTTCACCGCGGCCGCCGACCGCCTCGGCGTCAGCGTGGTCTCCTGCCATGATGCCGCCGGGATGCCGCTCGTCGAGGGTGCGGCGGCCGCCTGAGGTCGAGCCGGCACCTATACTCGGCGGTCATGCTCCCGCGCCGCCTCCTCTGGCTTTGCCTCGTCGTCGTACCCGGCCTCGGCGCCGGCCTCGTCAACGCCGACGACACCGGCGTGATGCCGGTCGGCCGCCCCTTGGAGATCGACGCGGCGATCGACGCGACGGCGCCGATCCCGCCCGCGGCCACCCACCACCTCGGCCGCGAGATCGCGCAGACGATGCACTTCACCGGCGCGCCGTGGCTGGTCCGCGAGAGCCGCCAGCGGGAGGAGGACTGCCGGCTCCTCCTCCAAGCGCTCGACCTGAAACCCGGGCAGACGATCTGCGACCTGGGCTGCGGCAACGGCTTCTACACGCTCGAACTGGCGCGCCGGGTCGGCCCCACAGGGGTGGTCTACGCAGTCGACATCCAGCCCGAGATGCTGCGGATGCTCGCCGAGGCGGCCGGCCGCGAAGGCCTGACGAACATCCGCCCGGTGCTCGGCACGGCGATCGATCCCCGGCTCCCTGCGGCGGTCGTCGATCTCTGCCTGTGCGTCGACGTGTACCACGAGTTCTCGCACCCGGAGCCGATGCTCGCCCGGATCCGCGCGAGCCTCGCGCCGGGGGGCCGGCTGGCGCTGGTGGAGTTCCGCGGCGAGGATCCCGCGGTGCCGATCAAGCCGCTCCACAAGATGACCAAGGACCAGATCCGCGTGGAGCTGGAGGCCTCGGGATTCGTCGTCGCCGGCACGTTCGACCGCCTCCCCTGGCAGCACCTGGTGTTCCTGAGGGCGGCGGCAGCCCCTTCCGAGCCCCCGTCGTCGCCCGCACAACCGTAAAATTCGGGCCTTTTTCCCGGGGTTTTTTTTCGCAACGCCGAGTTGCATTCGGTGCACAGCCCCGCGATACTAAACGAACTGTCAGGGATCGATCGGGCCACGAGCCCGACTCCGAAGAACCCGCGCGACGCCCCGCCCATGTCCATTCGACCGTCGAGTTTCGCAGCGGCCGAGAGTGCGGTTCGCGATCCGCGCGGTGGCTCGCTCGATCCGGCCGTCGTCGTCGATGACTCCGGCGCCACGCGGTTCTCCTCCGGCACCTCGCCGAGCAACTGGGTGCTGGGCTCCAGCGCCGCCATGCGGCGGATCGCCAAGTCGATCGAGCGGGCGGCGGAAGTGGAGTGCACGGTGCTGGTCTGCGGTGAGACCGGTACCGGCAAGGAACTCTGGGCCCGGCTTCTGCACCGCAGCGGTCCGCGTCGCAACCGGGCCTTCATCCCGGTCAACTGCGCCGCGCTCACGCCGTCGCTGGCCGAGAGCCAGCTGTTCGGTCACGAGAAGGGCGCGTTCACCGGCGCCAACGGGCGGGCCCTCGGCATCTTCCGCGCCGCTGAGGGCGGCATCGTGTTCCTCGACGAGATCGGTGAGATGCCGATGGAGCTGCAGGCCAAGCTGCTCCGCGTGCTGCAGCAGCGGGAGGTGCTCCCCGTCGGCGCCAACGAGCCGGTGCCGATCGACGTGCAGATCGTGGCAGCCACCAACCGCGACCTCGAGGCCGAGGTGGAGAAGGGCACGTTCCGCGAGGATCTCTACTACCGCCTCAACATGATCGAGCTCCGCGTGCCCGCCCTTCGCGAGCGGGCCGAGGACATCCCCTCCTACGTCGAGTTCTTCTCGCAGCGGTTCGCCGAGCGGTACCGTCTGCCCGTGTGGACGCCGTCCGCGGATGCGATCGCCGAGTTCTGCTCGTTCGACTGGCCCGGCAACGTCCGCCAGCTCGAGCACGTGATCGAGCAGGCCTATGTGCTCCAGATGGAGCCCAGGGTTCCCACGAAGGGATCCAAGGCTACCGCGACGACTGCCGCGGGGCGGCTGCCCTGCCTCGATCTCGCCAAGCTCCGTGAGCAGGCGATCCGCGAGGCCCTGCAGATCACCCGCGGCCACAAGGCGAAGGCGGCGAAACTCCTCGGCGTGCACGCCAACACGATGACCCGCCTGCTCAAGGAGCTCGACGGCGGGCTCGATGTCGAGCCGAGCGACGGCGAGTAGCAGCGGGCCGCTGGCTGATCGCAGCGGAGCGCCGGTGGCCCTTCTCGCTTTCCGAATCGATGCGGCCCATGTGCGTGCGTCCCGGCATCATCGCAGCCGGCAGCCACCGTCGTCGCAGCGGCCGGCGAGGCGATACCGATTGCGGGCCACGAGCCCGTAGAGGCTTCGCCAGAGCGGCATGCTTCCGGGCACATGGAGCGGGATCGCCATGGGCCAGAGGGTGACGAGCCGCCTCGAGAGGTAGCGGATCGCCGCCGCCCCCCGCCACGTCCGCCCGTCGCGGCCCACCACGAACATCTCCTCCAGCAGATCCTCCGGCGGGATCTCGGGGAAGTCGCGGGCCACGCTCGGGTCGTGCAGCGAGGTGAACTCGAGCACGCCCGCCAGATCGAGCCGTCGGAGCAGCCCGATCTGCCCGCGGCAGAAGCGGCAGTGACCGTCGTAGAGCACCGTGTCCTTCGCGGGACGCGTGCGGGTGACGAGGGCTGGGGCTAGGGCTGTCATCGGTCGCGGCGGCGGGCGCCGGTCTCCATCAGGGAAACCGCAGCCGCCGACCGGACGCAACGGCCCGCCGCGGCCCGCTCACCAGTGTCCGCCCAGCGGGGGCTTGGTCACGGCGGGGGCACCGCCCTTCAGGTTGCCGAAGTGCAGGATCGTCACCGCGCCCAGCGAGATCAACGTCCAGGGCGCCCAGTCGGGAGCCGTCACGGTCCGGGGCTGCGTGCTCCCGTCGAGCGAGGTGATCACCGCGGAATCGACGACGAGCATCTCCACGCCGAGCACGCACGCGAAGATCCCGGTCGCCATCATGAAGCTCTTCCACATCGTCGCATCTCGCTCCCCGTGAGCCGGCGGCACCACCCCGTGCGCCGAGCACCACGGCATCTGGATCGTCACGTCGTCCGGCCCGCCATGAGCGACTCCGGGATCGGGGATGACCGTGACGGTCGCGCCGGTCGTGTGGCCCTGACACCGGGCGGGATCCGGGCGGGCTCAGGCCTCGACTGCCGCCTCGCCGCCCGCCGCCTCGGCAGCCGGACGGGGCCGGCGCGGCTCCGCGTCGGTGCCCGGCACCAGCTGCGGCGACTCGGTCGAGGCGTCGACGATCTCCTCCAGTTCGGCGCCGTCGATCACCTCGCTCTCCATCAGCCGCCGTGTGACCGCCTCGAGTGCCGGCCGTCGCGTCTCGATGATCCGCCGCACCTTGGCGATGGCGTCGTCGATGATCCGCCGCACCTCCTCGTCGATCTCCCGGGCGGTCTGCTCGCTATGGCTACGGGCGGCGGCCAGTTCGGCGCCGGCGCCGGCGAGGAACGGCGACCGCGGGCTCTCGCGGTAGGTGACCCGGCCGAGCCGGCTCATGCCGTAGTCCATCACCATCGATCGCGCGATCTCGCTGGCCCGCTCGAGGTCGTTCTGCGCTCCCGTCGAGACGTCGGCGTAGACGGCCTCTTCGGCGACCGTCCCGGCGAGGAGCACCTGGATCCGGCTCTCGAGTTCGCTCCGCGTCAACAGGTAGCGGTCGTCCTCCGGCCGCTGCA
>CAXNJC010000071.1:0-6636 GCA_964202525.1 Pirellulales bacterium | reverse complement strand
AGCGCGAAGGTGAACGGGGGCAGGTCGTCGTGGGCGAGCAGCGGGTCGGGCACGTTGTTCATGAACGACGTGTCGCCGGACCGCGCCGGCTCCGTGGCCGCGAACATGCCGGCGGCGCCGGCCAACGCCGTCATGCCGGCGAGAAACTCACGGCGGTCGTTGCCGGGCGGCGACGGATTGCGATCGGGAGAGCTCATGGGGCACAAGTCTTCCGGGGGAACGAAACCAACGCCCATACTCTGGCGGATGGCGGCCATGGCTGACAAACAAGACCGGTGACGGAGGAGGCGACGCGATGCTGGAGCGGGTGCACCGGGCGCTCGCGGCCGACACCCTTGCGGAACGCCGTGCCCGGATCACCGCCCGCGCCACGGCTCCGGTGCGCGTGGAGGGGGGCAACACGGCCGACACCACCTTCATGCTCGCCGTCGATGCCGCGGGGAACGCCGTGTCGCTGATGTCGAGCATCTGCGGCGTGTTCGGCTCGGGCCTGCTCGCCGGCGACACCGTCATCATCCTCAACAACCGGGCCAGCCAGTTCGCGGCGGTCCGCGGCCATCCCAACGCCCTCGCCCCTGGCCGGCGGCCGCGGCACACGATCCTTCCGGGCATGGTGCTCCGCGCCGGGGAGCCGGAGTTCGTGCTGGGCTGTGTCGGTCTCAACAACCATCCCCAGGGGCAGGTGCAGCTTTTGGTGAACGCCCTCGACCGCGGGATGAATCCGCAGCAGGCCTGCGACGCCCCGCGGTTTCGCGTGGTGATGACCACCGACGAACTGCAGCTCGATGCCGGCATCCCGGAGCAGGTGGCGATGGAGCTCGCCGCCCGCGGGCATCGGCTCGGGGATCCCACGGCCTTCAAGGGAGCGGCGCAGATGGTGCGGATCCATCGCGGCGAAGCGGCCGTCGAGCCGGCGCTCGAGTCGGGCGTCGACCACCGGCTGGATGGCGTGGCCCTCGGGTGGTGATGCCTCGCGACCTACGCGCCCGCCCAGCGGGCGTGCAGCACGTCGAGGACCAGGTCAGCCTCGGTGAGCAGCGGCGAGTGGCCGAGGTAGCGCTCGGCCATCTCCCGGCGGCCGCGGGCGAGAAGCATCGCGTAGACGTGCAGCTCGAAGTGCAGGCGGAGGCGGCGGGCCGCGTCGTGCTCACCCATGGCCTCGAGCATGCCCACGAGCGCCTCGGCCGTGGAGAGCTGCCCCGGCCCGGGCTGGTCGCGAAGCCAGTAGCGGCCCTGCTCGAGGCCCTCGTGCGGCAGGCGGACGCACCTCCCGAGGCCCTCGACGCTGCGGAGCATTTCGCCGGCCTGCCGCCAGGTGCCGTCGAGCAGCACCACCTGGGGGCCGGTGTGTGCGGCGGCGTTGGTCGTGCCGCCGCCGGCGGGAAGCGGGTCGCCGTGGGGATGCAGAATCCAGACCTCTCGGCCCGGCAGGAGCGAGCTCGCGGTGAGGCTCGAGGGGGGGAAGAACCGGCTCTGCCGCTGATACACGTGCTGCGTGATGCCGTTCACCACTCGGGCCAGCAAGGTGCCGGTGCTCGATGGCTTCCGCTGTTCACCGCGGTGGATGAGCACGTGGACCACGAGCCGCGTGTCGACTGGCGGCAGCGCGTCGCAGATGCACCACCGCGGCTGCAGGCTGCAGCCCGGGCAGCGATCGGCACCGGCATGAACGACGCTTCTGGCCATGAATGTTTGCTGGTGCGGGGGAGCGGGGGCGTTGGCAACGGCGTGGACTGCAGTCAGAGTGCCGCCCGCAGGATGCCGGCCGCGGCGGCGGCGAGCACCACCAGCGGCGTGGGGATTTTCGCTGCGGCGAGCGCCGCGGCGGCGAGGCCCGCACTCGCGACCGACGCGATGTCGACGCGATCGTTCTCGAGGAAGGCGTCGCGCGCGAGTCGCACCGCAAGGAGGGCGATGGCAGCCACCACGGCGGCGCTCACGGCCGTCAAGGCCCTGCCCAGCCGCGAGCTCGCGTGGATCGACCGCACGAACGGCGCGAGGGAGAGAATCATGGCGAAAGACGGGATGAACGCGAACGCCGTCGCGGTGGCGGCGCCCTCGAGCCCCGCGACGGCGGCCGACCCCGGGGCGGCCTGCCAGCCGGCGAGGAAGCCGATGAACGTGACGACGAGGATCAGGGGGCCCGGCGTCGCCTCACCCATCGCCAGCGCCGTGAACCGCTCGCCTGCATCGAGCCAGCCACGGGCGACGGCCTCGTCGAGCGCCCACGGCACCATGGCGTAGGCCCCGCCGAGAGAGAGGAGCGTGGTCTGTGTGAACAGCGTGGCCAGCGCCGGGCCCTGTCTGGCGGCGGCGTCGGTGAGCCACACCAGCCCGTAGCACGCGGCCCAGATGGCCGCCGCCACCGCCGCGACGGCAAGGGCATGCCGGGCGAGGCCTCGGCGTGCAGGGGGTGATTCGAGCGGAGGGCGCGCATGGTCAGCGGAGGCCGCGAGCCAGCCGAGGCCGCCGCAGACGGCGACCACCGCGGGAAAAGCCACGCCCCAGGCGAGGGCCGCAGCGGCTGCGATCGCCAGAGCGGCGCCGGCCGGCGACGTGATCGACCGCCTGCCGATCCGCCAGACGGCGAGGCCGACGAGCGCCACCACCGCGGGCCGCACGCCTGCAAACGCCGCCGCCACCAGCGGCACGTCGCGGCCTGCCGCGTGCAGCCACGCCAGCGCCGTCACGAGCAGGGCGCCCGGCACCACGAAGAGCGTGCCCGCCACGAGCCCGCCCCAGGTCCCGCCGATTCGCCAGCCTGCGTAGGTTGCCAGTTGCTGCGCCTCGGGGCCGGGCCGCAGCATGCACACCCGCAGCGCCGCGAGGAACTCCTCCTCGGTGAGCCAGCGTTTCTGCTCCACGACCTCGCGGTGAAGAATTGCGACCTGTCCAGCCGGTCCACCGAATCCCGTGGCGCCCACGGCGAGCCATGTTTTCCATGCGGCCGTGGGCGGTCTGCGATCGGCGGACGAATCGGCGAAGGGCATGAGGATCGTCGAGCGGAAATGCGTCCGTTGCACGCTGGCCCGCATCGCTCACGCGATTGCGGCTTCCCGGAAGCGTAACCGCGTGAGCGGTACGGCGGCCTAGCATCGTTGCCACGACGCCAACTTCCCGGAAGCGTAACCGCGTAAGCGGTACGGCGGCACCTCGCGTGGCCTGGGGGCAACTTGCCTTGTGGAGCGACAAGCCTACTGTTCTGCAGAGATTGTTTTTCCACAACACCTGAAGAGAACTGCCATGTCCAAGATGATGTGCGGATGGTTGGCTGGATTTGGTGCCGTATTTGCAGGCGTCGCTGCCTCGGCGGCCCCGTGCAACAACTCCGGCAACGCGACGGTGGTGCACGAGCGGGTGGTGTCGAGCGTTCCCGTACACCAAGTGTCGTACGCCGATGCCCCCAAGGACATCGTCGACACGGCCGTGGGAGCCGGCACCTTCAAGACGCTCGCCGCGGCCCTCGGGGCTGCCGATCTGGTCTCGACGCTCAAGGGCGACGGGCCGTTCACCGTGTTCGCACCGACGGACGAGGCGTTTGCCAAACTGCCTGCCGGCACGGTCGAGACGCTCCTCAAGCCCGAAAACAAGGAAAAGCTCAAGGAAATCCTTCTGCTGCACGTCGTTCCGGGCAACGTCTATGCGGCCGACGTGGTCAAGGTCACCGAGGCCAAGACGGCCGGCGGCAAGACGCTGAAGGTCTCGACCGACGGCGGCGTGAAGGTGGGCACGGCCACCGGCATGTCGAACGTCGTGAAGACCGACATCAAGACGAAGAATGGCGTGATCCACGTGATCGACGCGGTCATCCTGCCGTGAGCTGAGGCCGAGTGCGGCTCTGAGTCAGTCGTCACCCCGCGGAGGGTTTCTCCGCGGGGTGATTTTTTGCCCGCTTCGCGGAGGAGGCATTGCCCGCACCGCTCACGCGATTGCGGCTCCCAGGTGCAGAAAGCGTAACCGCGTGAGCGGTACGGCTGAACCCCGCTTGGGCCTGGCGTATGCGGCAGCCGGCCCGCACGTGAGCCCGCTCACGCTCCCGGCGCGTGCGCTGGGAAGTCGGTGTAGCCGGTGGCGCCGGTCGGGGAATACCACGCGGCCATGTCGGCCGGCTGGGCCAGCGGCCAGCCGTGGCGAAAGCGGTCCACGAGATCGGGATTGCTGATGAACGGGCGGCCGAAGGCGATCAGGTCGGCGAGGCCTCCGGCCACCGTCTGCTCGGCGGTCTCGAGCGAGTAGCCGCAGTTGCCCATCAGCGGGCCGCGAAACACCCGGCGAAACTCCGTCAGTGTCATCGGCTCGCCGAGCTTGTGGAACCCGAAGCCGAGCCCGTCGACCACGTGCAGGTAGGCCAGTCCGCAGCGGTCGAGCATGGTGGCCACGTGCGTGAACTGCTCGCGGAAGTTGGGCGAGCCCATGTCGTTGAACACGCCGTTCGGCGAGATCCGCACGCCCACGCACTGGGCGGGCCACTCGGCCGACACGGCCTCGACCACCTCCTTGAGGAGCCGGGCCCGCTTCTCGATGCTGCCGCCGTAGTCGTCGGTGCGGACGTTGGTCTTCGACTGGAGGAACTGGTCGAGCAGGTAGCCGTTGGCGGCGTGGACCTCGACCCCGTCGAACCCGGCGGCTCGCGCCCGGGCGGCGGCCCGCCGATAGTCGGCCACAACACCCGCGATCTCCCAGGGCTCGAGGGCCCGGGGCGTTTCGTAGGGCTTCTTGCCGAGCGGCGTGTGGATGCCGTCGCCTTCGATCTTCACAGCCGAGGCCGACACCGGCAGGCTGCCGCCGTGGAAGTCGCTGTGGGAAGCCCGCCCCATGTGCCAGAGCTGGAGAACGATCCGGCCGCCGGCGGCGTGCACGGCCGAGGTCACGCCCTTCCAGCCGGCCTCCATCGCGTCGGTGTAGATGCCGGGCGATTCGAGCCAGCCGTTGGCCTGCTCGGAGATCGTGGTGGCCTCCGACACGATCAGCCCCGCGGAGGCCCGCTGCGCGTAATACTGCGCCATCAGCGGGTTCGGGATCCGGTCGCTGCCGGCGCGACCCCGGGTGAGCGGCGCCATCACGATTCGATTGGGGAGCGTGAGGTCGCCGAGGCGCATGGGCTGGAAGAGCGAATCGGCGGAGCGAGCGGGTGTGTTCATAGGGGCGGCAGTATACGCATCGCGGCTGAAACGGAGGTTCTCCCTCACCGCGGGGCTCGGCTACGATAGATCTGGTTCGGGCACCGCGAGCATCGGGGACTTTTGGAGTTGCCGCCCGTAGACCGGCGACGTGGTGCGCGGCCTCAGGTGACCCCATCAGCATGCGATCGCCCTTCGTCGTGACGGCTGCCATCGTCTGCCTGCTGGCCGCGGCGACGTTCCTGCGCCCGCGGGGGGAGCCGCGACCGATCGAGCGGCCGGCGCCTCCGCGTCCCAGCCGTCACGCTGCGCCCCCCGAAGACGTCGCTGCGCTCAACGCGGCGGCCCCCCGTCGCGTTCCGGAGTCGCTGGAGCGCGTGGTGCTCCCTGGCGACCAGCCTGCTGTGGTCGTGTTTCTCAAGGCCGACTGCGGCTGCAGCGAGGATTTCGCGAGGCTGTTTTCCAGGATCAGTCCGCGCCTCGCGCTGCGGGCCACATGCCTTGCGGTGATCGAGGTGGCCGACGGCGACGCCGGCCCATTTCTGGAGTCGACCGGTCTGACCGTGCCTCACCTAATCCAGTCCGACGGAAGCCTGGCAGCGGCATGGGGCGTGACCAAGGCAGGCTGCGTGGCGCTCGTTCGTCCGGATGGCTCCGTCGAGGCGATCTGGCCGGGAATCTCACGGCAGGGTTTTCGCGACCTCGCCGACAGGCTCGGCGACCCGAATCTGCTGCCACCTGAAACCCTCGTGTCCGTGCCTGGAGCCGCCACCGCCGGCTGTCCGCTCGCATCTGCTTCGCTCGTCCCACTCAATGGAGCCGCCCGATGAACGACCTCTTCGCCGCCAAACTCGCTCGTCGCAACCTGTTTCAGTTCGGCGTTGCGGGCCTCGCGGGCGCCGGCGTCTTCGGCGCGAGCCGTTTCTTGGCCGGCCGGCCGGCCGTCGCGGCAGCGGCCGAGGGGCCGCTCGTGGAGGATGCGCGGTACGAGGGCATCCGCGAGCAGCTCGGCCGCTTCATCCTGCTCACCCCCCAGAAGCTCGGCGGTGGCACGCATGCCGTCGACCTCGGCGCCCAGAAGACGCTCGCCTGGATCTCGTACTGGAACTACGGCGACAGCTGCCCGATCTCGCACCACCTCGCGGCGTTTCCCGCCGACTCCGGCGATCCTTACAAGGGCTTCGAGTTCGTCAACACGACTCAGGGTGGCGACAACATCCTGATGTACGGCCTACCCACCCGGATTCGCGAGAACGGGATGCTCGGCCAGGCCGGCCAGGGGAACCACATCTACCGCGTGGGCTACGACGGCAAGACGGGCCAGATGGACCTCCTCGAGGACATCGCCGAGACGACCGGCATCGGCCTGGGCGTGCATACCGTGCCGTTTCCGGACGGCACCGGCTTCGCGTGCGGCGACGGCCAGAAGGATGTCGTGGCCTTTTTCTCGCGGGCCCGGGGCCGCGAGAAGACGACCGTGCTCAATGCCTTCCGGGCCGACTGGCAGCCGAAGGCC
>CAXNJC010000070.1:0-6663 GCA_964202525.1 Pirellulales bacterium | reverse complement strand
CGGAGGCCCGCAGCCCCCGCAACCCGTACTCGAGCTTCAACCTCTCCGGCATCAACTACGGCTCGATGCAGTGGGAGCGGGCCCAGCGGCAGGGCAAGCGGGTCTGGCCGTACTACAACACGCCGTCCCGCAGCACGTCCCGTGGAAGCGTCGTCGGCGTGGGGGGCGTCGGTGGCTCCGGCGGCGTGGTCCGCACGAGCCCGCGCCGCTGGCGGCGTTGACTCCTGCCGCCCCCCACGGCCGCGAACGTCCGGCGACGGGCACGGGCAGCCCCGAGCCCACCAGCTAGGCAGGTCCGCATCGCTTACGCGATTGCGGCTTCCTGAATACGCTGTCCGCATCGCTTACGCGATGGCGGCTTTTGGGGCGCCTTCGCCGCACCCGTCACGCCGGCGGCGGGTCGTCCTGGTACATCCGGTACTTCTTGGTCACGACCGCGCCGCCCCGCTCGAGCGTCCGCCGCGAGAGGTAGTTGCTCTCGAGCACCCAGGAGAACTCGACCTCCTGCAGGCCCCACTTGATGAACCGCTCGTAGAGGCCGCTCATGAGCACCAGGCCGATGCCCCAGGCCTGGTATTCCGGGATCACGTTGGTGCTGATCGCCCGTAGCCGCTTGATCGCCTTCTTGTTCCAGAGGAGCTTGAGGAATCCGAATGGAAACAGCCGGCCGTCGATCGCCTTGATCCGCGGGTTGTAGTCGAGCAGGCAGAAGACCGCGCCCACCGGCTTCCCCCCCACCTCGGCCACGATCGCGAGTTCCGGCTCGATGAGATACTTGAGGCTGGCCGCCATGTGGTCGACCTCGCCGGGCGTGAGCGGCACGAAGCCCCAGGTGCCGCCGAGGCTCTCGTTGTAGATGTGGAGGAACATCCGCACCTCCTCCGCGAACCGGCTCTTGTCGAGCGGCCGCAGACTCACGCCGAACCGCTCCTTCACGCCCTCGATCATGGTGGCCAGCTTGGGGTCGATCCCGTCGAGCATCGACGCCTGCCCCCAGAACGCGAACATGTCCTCGATCTTGCGGAAGCCGGCGTCCTCGACGAGATGGGCATACCAGGGCCGGGCGTGCGTCATCATGAAGAACGGGGCCGTGTCGAAGCCCTCGATGAGCAGGCCACACTCGTAGTTGAGCGTGGGGTTGGCCGGACCGCGGATGCAGGTCATGCCCTGGGCGTGCAGCCAGTCTCCAGCCGCCTGGAACAGGGCCCGCGAGGCGGCGGTGTCGTCGTCGCACTCGAAGAAGCCAAAGAAGCCCCGCTGCTCCTTGTAGCGGTCGATGTGGCCGGCGTTGACGATGGCGGTGATCCGTCCCACGTCGCGGCCGCCCCGGGTGGCGAGAAACGAGCGGCTCTTCGAGCGGTCGTAGAACGGATGCTTGCGAAAGCCGAGGAGTTCCTCCTGCGACATGATCAGCGGGGGCATCCAGCAGGGATCGTCCGCGTAGATCCGCCAGGGCAGGCGAATGAACCGCTTCTGCTGGCTCCTCGTCTCGACCGGCTGAATGGCGATGTCGGCCACGAAAACCTCCTGGTGATCGCCGCATCTTCGGGCGGTGTGCATCCGTTCGTCAATCGCGGCGCGGAGCGGCGTCGCGGCGACGATACACTACGATCCCCCGGCTCGTGCCCTCGGAACGACACCCCATGCCGCACATCCTCGTCGTCGAGGACGAGCAGCACCTCGCCTTCGGCATCAAGTTCAACCTCGAAGCCGAAGGCTACGAGGTGAGCGTGGCGGGCGACGGCCCCACGGCCCTCGACGCAGTGGCGCAGGCGACACCGCCAATCGATCTGGTGGTGCTCGACCTGATGCTGCCCGGGATGAGCGGCTACGCCGTCTGCGAGACCCTCCGCGACCGCGGCGACGCGCTCCCCGTGGTCATGCTCACCGCCCGGACGCTCGTCGAGGATCGGATTCGGGGCTTCGACTCCGGCACCGACGTCTACCTCCAGAAGCCGTTCGATCTCGAGGAGCTGCTGTCGGTGATCCGCAGCCTGCTCTCGCGTCGCGGCCGTGACGAGCGGCCGACGGAGGCGGCCGATGCGGCGGATCCGGCCCCGACCGCCACCGTGCGATTCGGTTCGGCGGAGGTCAACTTCGACACCTGGGAGGCCAGCTGCCGCGGGGAACCGGTGAAGCTCACGAGCCTGGAGATGAAACTGCTGAAGTACCTGGTGCAGCACGAGGGAAAGGTGGTGACCCGCGACGAGCTGCTCACGAAGGTCTGGGGCATGAACCGGCCGCCCGCCACGCGGACGGTCGACACGTTCATGCTCAATCTCCGCAAGACGTTCGAGGACGATCCGTCGCGGCCCGTCCACTTCCTCTCGGTTCGCGGCGCGGGCTACCGGTTCCTCAGCAACCCAGGAGCACCGCCGCCGCCCGGCCCGGATCGGGCTGCTTGAGCAGCGACTCGCCCACGAGCATCGCGGCGATGCCCGCCGTCTCGAGCCGCTCGACGTCGGCGCGGGTCTTGATGCCACTCTCGGCCACGAGGAGCACGTCGTCCGGCACCCGGGCGCGAAGCCGCAGCACGGTGTCGAGATCGGTGGTCATCGTCTTCAGGTTCCGGTTGTTGATGCCCACCAGCGTGGCGCCGAGATCGAGCACGCGGGGCAGGTTCTCCTCGTCGTGGAGTTCCACCAGCGGCGTCATGCCGAGGTCGAGAATCTCGCGGTACAGGCTCCGCAGCAGGCAGTCGTCGAGGCACTCCGCGATCAGGAGCACCGCGTCGGCCCCGTGGGCCCGGGCCTCCAGCACCTGGTAGCGGTCGATCACGAACTCCTTGCGGAGCACCGGCAGCGGCACGGCGATCCGGGCGCTCTCGAGGTCGACGAGGCTGCCGCCGAAGCCGATCGCGTCGGTGAGGATCGACAGGCAGCTCGCCCCTGCGGCGGCGTACCCGCGGACCACCTCCTCGATCGTGGCCCCGGGCCGGATCTCCCCGGCCGACGGGCTCTGCCGCTTGAACTCGGCGATCAGTTTGATCGGTCCCGCCGCCGCGAGGGCCCCGAAGAAGTCTCGGGGAGGAGGGGCGACGGCGAGCCGACCTTCGAGCGCGGCGGTGGGCACCCGTTCCCGGCAGAGGGCGACCTCCGCCCGCTTCCGCGTCACGATCTGGTCGAGGATGTCGGGCATGGCTGACGTGCCACAGGGAGGAGGATGCGAGTGTCTCAGTCGATTGGATTGATCAGCGTAACGAATCCGGCGTGCCGAAGCCCCACGTAGAACTCGAACAGCACCTGATCCGCGAGGATCCACTCGTGCGGCGCCGCGAGCGCGGCTTCGAGCAGGCGACTGGCGGCGGCGTGCTCCGGGCGGTCCTCGTCGGCCGCATACAGCAGCAGATTCGTATCGAGGCTTTTCATCGGCCTGGTCGCTTCGCCCTCCGCGCGGACGAATCGGGCATTTCAGACCCAGCCGTCTCGTGAAGCACGTCTTTCAAATCGGATGCTGCCACCTTGACGCCGCCCCCGCGAAACGTGGGGAACCGTGCCGCCCGAGGCAGCGGCATCACTGGCATCTGCTCCAGCAGCCGGTCGACCGCCCGGCGGACGAGTTCACTCACCGGGCGATCCTGCTGCCGGGCAACCGCGCGGAGCCGCTCCATGACAGGATCAGGAAAGAGGATTTGTATCTTTTACATGGATCCATTTTATCGACATGCTGACCGAGGTAAAAACAGCACGCTTGCCACACGCGAACGGCGCGACGCCTCGGCCGGCGACGCGCACGAGATAGCGTCACCGCGGCGGCTTCACGGGACGGCCGTCGTCGATGGCGATCAGGTAGGCCAGCGTGACCTCGTCGATGCCATCGTCGAGGAAGTCGACGCGGCCGTCGGCCCACAGCGCCTGCACGCCCCCCGGGTGCGTGCTCCGCGGGGCGCTCGACAGGTATCGCCAGATGTCGTCCTCGTCCCACTCGGCACATGGCAGCCCGCGAGTGGCGACGGAGCCCTGCTCCGCTTCCGGACACGCGTAGAGCACGTCGACGTTCACAGCTGGATCGCGGATGTTCGGCCGCTGCGTGTGGCCGAGGCTCATGGGAAAGTGCCGAAACGGCGGCGTGTCGGGATAGGGGTGCATGTCGAAGGCCAGCACGCTGGCCGCGTTCCAGCCAACGGCCCACGCCCCGCGGGCATCCCACTCCTCGGGGCCACCGAGCACCTCCGATGCCACGAGCGTCGTGCTCGCGCCGTCGCGGAGATCGGCGAGCCGAGGCCGGGGCCGCCAGCCGAGCGGCGCCGGATAGCGGTGCTGGTATTCGACGTGGTAGGGGCTGGCCCACGCGGCGTAGCTGCCCTTCGCGCACGGGCGGTCCCGGGTGAGCGTGGCGTGGCGAAAGGCGGGCCCACCGGCATCGCCGGGGCAGGCGAGGATCGCGGGCCGGTCCGCCTCGGGCCCGGGTGTGCCGGCCTTCGGCCCTGGATCGAACAGGCTGCGCACGAGGTCGAACCGATCGAACCGCGGCTGCTCGTCGAGCTGGGGCAGGATCTGCACGAGCCACGAGTGCGACGTGCCGGACCGCGGGTCGAAGTCGCCCCGCCGGGCCACCGTGCCGGAGGAGACCGTCGTGGGCAGAGCCCGTCGCGCCTCATGGTGCACGAGCACCGCGAGCCCGATCTGCTTGAGATTGGCGGAGCAGCGGAGCCTTCGCGCCGACTCCCGCGCCGCCTGCACGGCCGGCAGCAGCAGGCCGACGAGCACCGCGATGATCGCCACGACCACCAGCACCTCGACGAGCGTGAAGCCGCGACCGCTTCTGCGTGTCATCACTGGCACCCGCACCCCGAGGCGATCGCGCAGTCCGCTGCGGTGACTATCGCGTCCTCGTGAGTGTAGCCGGCAGGCGCGCCGGCTGCGTCGCAGGAGGCGACGCCCACCCACCTTCACGCCTGCCGGGGCCACGATGGCCCGGCAGGCGTGTCTTCAGTGCCGGAAGTGCCGCCGCGACGTGAACACCATCGGGATGCCCGCCGCGTCGGCCGCGGCGATCACCTCGGGATCCCGCTTGGATCCCCCCGGCTGCACGATCGCGGCGATGCCCGCCTTCGCGATCAGCTCGATCGAATCGGGGAACGGAAAGAACGCATCGGAGGCGAGCACGCCCCCCCGCGCCTGCGCCCCGGCCTTCTCCAGGGCGATCCGCACCGCGTCGACGCGGCTAGTCTGGCCGATGCCGGCGCCGACGAGGCTCGTGCCCTGGCAGACCGCAATCGCATTGCTCGTCAGCCGCCGGACGAGCGTGAAGGCGAAGTCGAGGTGCTGCGTCAGGCCGGCCGACGGCGCGGCCGTGGTGACCACCCGCCACGTCGCAGGGTCGTCGCACTCGTCGTCGGGCCGCTGAGCGAGAAGCGCCCCGGCCACGCTCCGCAGCTCGAGGCCCGCCGTCGCCTCCCAGGGATCGCCCGCGGGCACCTCGACGAGCCGCACGCTCGCCTTCCACGTGGGCCGCGTGGTGAGCATCTCCACCGCCTCCTTCGCGAAGGCCGGCGCCGCCACCACCTCCACGAACAGGCCCGGCGCGCAGAGCACCTCGGCGCACTCGCGGTCGAAGAGCCGGTTGACCGCCACGATCGACCCGAAGGCGCTCGTCGGATCGGCCCCCATCGCCGTGGCGAGGGCACCGGCCACCGTCCCATCCGACGCCGCCCCGCACGGATTCGTGTGCTTCACCACGACGGCCGCAGGATCCTGCAGCAGGCCGGCGAGCCGCGTGGCCGCGTCGAGGTCGAGGAGGTTGTTGTAGGAGAGCTCCTTGCCGCAGAACTGCTGCAGGCCCGCGAGGCCACGATGCGTGCCGGCCGGGGCATACATCGCCGCCGACTGGTGCGGATTCTCCCCGTAGCGAAGCGGCAGCCGCCGCTCGAGTTGGAAGGTCACGCGCGCCGGCAGCGGTGGATCGTCCGCAGCGTCGGCAGTCGGCAACGGCACCGGCGCCTCGGCGACGAGGCCGGCGTACCCGGCCATCCACCGCGCGATCACGGCGTCGTACTTCGCCGTGTGCTCGAAGGCCGACGCCGCCAGCCGCCGGCGCTCGGCGAGCGTGGTGCCCCCCCGCTGCACCGCGGCGATGAACGCGTCGTACTGGCAGGGGCTCGTGACCACGCTGGTAAACGCGTGGTTCTTGGCAGCGGCCCGCACCAGGCTCGGGCCGCCGATGTCGATCAGCTCGATCGCCTGCGATGGCGTGCAGTCGGCCTTGGCGATCACGCTCTGGAAATCGTAGAGATTCACGATCACGGTGTCGAAGCGCTCGATGGCGTGCTCCTCGAGCACGGCGAGGTCGTCGGGGCGGTCGCCCCGGGCGAGAATGCCGGCGAAGATGGCAGGGTGCAGCGTCTTCACGCGGCCGTCGAGCACCTCCGGAAAGCCGGTGATCGCCGAAACGTCCTCGACCTCGAGGCCGAGCTTGGCCAGGGCCGTCGCCGTGCCGCCGGTGCTGGCGACGCGGATGCCCGCAGCCTGAAGCGCCGCGGCCAGCCGATCGAGGCCGGCCTTGTCGAACACGCTGACGAGCACGCGACGAATAGGGACGACGTCGACTACCGGCGTCGTGGGAGCGGTGTGGGGGGTGTGCATGGCCCGATTAGACCAGCGGGCCGCGGCCTGAAAAGGCCGGCCCCTGCGCGACGTCTGCCTGCTTCGCCGCAGGCAGCTC
>CAXNJC010000069.1:0-6704 GCA_964202525.1 Pirellulales bacterium | reverse complement strand
CGGCGATCCGCCGGGAAGACGCCGGACTGCTCGCAGCCGCGGTGTCGCGGCTCTCGACCGACCATCAGGCGGTGCTTCGGCTCCGCTACTGGGAAGGCCTCTCGTTCGTCGAGATCGGCGGCCGCATGAACCGTTCCCCCGACGCCGTGAGGAAGCTCTGGTATCGCGCCGTCGAGCGGCTGCAGGAGGAAATGAAGGGAGCGTCGGTCACCCGGGACGATCGCGTGGATCCGTCCGATGTCGACCACCCCGAGCCCGCGAGCGCCTGAACTGGGAGGCGGATATGTCAGCCGATCCGCCGGATCGTGACCGCCCCGAAGACCCGTCGTTCGAGGCCGTGGATCGCGCGGCAGCGATCGACGACTTCTTCGGCGGCTTCGTCCGGCAGTTGCCGACCGACGCCGCATCACTGCCGCACGATGAGAGCCACCTGCCAGGCTCGCTCGACCTGCTTCTGCTGCTTCGTCAGGCTGGCGCGAGCGGCACCGTGCCACCGCCGGCCATGCCGGAAGCGGTCGGACGCTACCGCATCCTGCGGCTCGCCGGACGGGGCGGTTTTTCGGTGGTGTGGGAGGCCATTGATCCGGTGCTCCGCAGGCGGGTCGCGGTGAAAGTCTGCACGCCCGACGCCCTCGTCTCGCCAGCCGTCCGCAGCCGGTTTCGGCGGGAGGCGGAACTGGCCTCGCGACTGACGCATCCCCACATCGTCACGATCCACGAGGTCGGCGACGACGACGGCCTGCAGTTTATCACGGAGGAGTTCTGTTCGGGAGGCTCGCTCGCCGACTGGTTGGCCCGCCATCCGGGCCCCGTTCAGCCGCATACGGCCGCACGAATCGCAAGGGCCGTGGCCCAGGCCGCCAGTCATGCGCACGACGCCGGCGTGATCCACCGCGACATCAAACCCGGCAACGTGCTGCTCGCGCCGATCGACGGCCGCGACGCAGCAGCGAGCATGATCCCGATGGAGCGGGGCGTTGACGGCGGCCCATCCACGCCCGCCATGACGGTCAAGCTCGGCGACTTCGGCCTCGGGCAGCAGAGCGATCCGGGCGACGGAGAGGACCCCCTCACGCAGCTCACGGCGGAGGGCGCGCGGCTCGGCACGCCGGCCTGGATGGCGCCGGAGCAGATCGACCGCTCGTTCGGCGAGGTTGGACCGGCAACAGACGTGCACGCGATCGGCCTGCTGCTCGATCGGATGCTCACGGGGCGGCCACTCCGCGGAGGCAAGACCGACATCGAGACCTACCGCGAGGTGCTGCTCGACGAGCCGGTACCCGCCAATCGCTCTGTGCGAGGCGTGCCCGCCGACCTGGCCGCGGTCTGCCTGAAGTGCCTCGCCAAGCAGCCCGAGGACCGCTATGTCTCAGCCGCCGCCCTCGCCGACGACCTCGGCCGCTGGCTTGCCGGGCTTCCCACCCACGCGCGGCCGCTGACTCCAGTGCAGCGTCTTGGCCGCAGCATCGCCCGACGGCCGGTGGCGGCCGGGCTCGTCGCCGCGGCCGCGCTGTCGTTGTGCCTCGCGGGCTGGGCCGCGTTGGATCGGTCCCGCGAGGCCCGCAAATCGGTCGCCCACCAAAATGAACTCCGCCGCCAGAACGCCGCCGCCGAACTCCGCCGGGGATTCGAGTCGCTGCGTGCGGCCAACGTCGCCGGCGCTCTCGAGCAGATCGAGAACACGCGGGCCATCGATCCGGACCTCGCAGATTCCCTGGCAGCGAAATGGCTCGAGCGACGGCTGCACGGCGAACGGGAGATGCTCCTTCGGCCTGGGCCAACGCCAGACGCCGTACCTCGGCGCCGCGACCTGCATTGCATGGCCGTGTCCTCAGACGGCACCACGATCGTCGCGGGCGGTGCCGACGGCGTGCTCCGGGTGCTGCGCACGGGAGCGGACCAGGCCGGCATCGTGGAGGTGCCGGCGCACGACGAGATCAACGACGTCTGCCTGTCGTCCGACGGTCAATTGATCGCATCGGTCGGCCAGGACGGCCGGCTCCGCTGGCGGACCGTCGCCGCGTTCGATGCGGTCACCGGCGAGGCGCCGCCTGCCGGGTGCCCGCTGTACGGCGCCGCGTTTTCCCCGGACGACTCCGCGATCTACTACGGGGGCGAGGACCGAGTCTTGCGAAGCATCGATGTGGACGGGGCCACGCCGCCGCGGAACGTGCACACACTGCCTCCGGCCGCAGGCGAGTCTCCCGAGATCGAGGCGATCGTGACCGCGGGAAAAGTTCTCGTGGTGGCGGCCGGCGACAGCCTCGTGGCGTTGCACGACGCCGACGGCAGCGTCGCCTGGACATGGTCTCGCGGCCCGGACGACCCGCGGCGGTCCGTCTTTCACGCCCTTGCCGCCTCACCGGATGGCACACTCGTCGCGGGCGGGGGCAGCGACCGCGAGGTCACGGTATGGAATGCCGCGTCAGGCTCCATCGTGGCATTTCTGCCTCCGCATCCCCATTGGGTGCAGGCGTGCCGGTTCTCGTCGGACGGGTCGTTGCTCGCGACGGCCTGCCGCGACGGCGTCGTGCGCGTGTTCCGCACAACCGACTGGAAGCCCGTCGCCAAACTCGTCGGTCACGCTGGCCGTGTCTGGGACGTGTGTTTCACAAACACGGACGACGTGCTTTCGAGCGGGGCCGATGGAACGCTGCGTCGGTGGGGACGGGCGGGCGATCCGGAGGCCGCCCCGTTTCGCGACATTCCGGTTCCGGGGACGCTGCTAAAGTCGGTCCGCGACGCCACCACAGACTCGTCGCAGTGCCGCGTGCTCGCGGTGTCGATGGGCGCGAGGCCGCTCCTGGTCGATGTGCCCTCGGGGTCGGCCGTGGCCCTGCCAATCGAAGGCCGGCTGCCGAACGACGGCATGGCCGTGGATCGGCTGCGGGGCCGTGTCGCCTTCGGATTCGGAGGCACCGCTCCCGGCGACGTCCCGCTGGTGATGAATCTCGACTCTGCGGTACGAGAGCGGCAGCCGGCGCCGTTGCCGAATCGTTCGGATAGCGTCGGCCCTGCCGTCTGCTGGACGTCCGACGGCGGCCTCGTGACCAACTCGTCGGCCGGCCACACAGTCGCCTGGCCGCCTTCGCTCGACAGGGCCTTCGACCTCGGCCATCACGGCCTCGGGGGCCATCGCGTCGAGTTCGCGCCGCAGGCTCCTCCCCGCGTGGCGATCGCCGCACATCCCGGCCGCATCCGGCGGCTCGGTGTCGAGGATCCCTCGGAGCCGCGGGAAGTGCTCCTCGAGGATGTCGGGGATCCAGTGTCGGCGATCGCCTGGGCTCCGGACGGACACCACCTCACGTGCGGCTTCCGGAACGGGCCGCTGCACGTCTTCGACTCACGCACGGGCCGCCGGGTGGGCACGCTCGCCCCGCACGAGCGGAAGGTGATCGACGTCGCCTACGCGCCGGATGGCCGGGCGGTGCTCAGTGCCGACGCCGAGTGCGTCCGCATCTCCGACGCAACAACCCTGACCACGCTCGACGAGCTGCGTCCGGGATGGAACATCGAGTCGATGTGCCTGGCAGACGGGGGCCGCTTTGTGGTGATCGCGGGCTATGCGCTACAGCCGTCTCCCGAAGGCGGGGCCCGGCTTGCGGTCCTGGATCTCGACATCCGATGACTACGACCGACTGCAGCGGTGCAGTGCTCACCCGCGGTCGCCGCTGCGGCATCACGCTCGTCGAGCTGCTCGCGGTCGTGGCGATCATCGCGGCACTGATCGGCCTGCTCCTGCCCGCCGTGCAGAGCGCCCGAGAAGCAGCCCGTCGCTCACGCTGCATCGCAAACCTCAAGCAGATGTCGCTGGCCTGCCTGAGCCATGAAGACGCCCGCGGCGAGCTGCCGTCGGGCGGCTGGGGGGGCGCATGGACCGGAGATCCGGACCGTGGCTTCGGCGAGCGACAGCCTGGCGGCTGGGTGTTCAGCGTGCTGCCGTGGGCGGAGCAGGGGGGCCTTCGCGATGTCGGGGTCGGCACGGCCGATGCCGAGGCGAAGGCCGACCTGGCGGTAACGAGACTGAAGACCCCGATCCCGCTCTTCAACTGCCCGTCGCGGCGGTCGGGCGGCTTGTTTCCCCTGAAGCCCGGCGTCGACTTCTGGGTCGTCGCCGTGCCCACGTCGGTGAAGCGACGCCCCGAAGCAGTCGCTCGCGGCGACTATGCAGCCAACATGGGGAGCGGCACACCGCCATATCACTATCGGAGTGGCGGGTCCTTTGCACCAGCATCGCTGGGCGACACGATGACATCCGCGGACTGGCTGGCGAGCTTCGGCCCCGATCCCGACGGCCTGATCTTTCGTCGCAGCAGGATCCGGCTTCGCGACATCACCGACGGGTTATCGAAGACGTATCTCGTCGGGGAGAAATACATCGATCCGGCTGTGATGGCCGAGGGCACCTCCGACGACGATGACCAGAGCCTGTTTTCAGGCTTCGACCGCGACATGGTTCGGGTCGGCTGCGTGTCACCGTATCAGGATCACGCGGGGTTCGATCCGAAGCAGGTTCACGGCGGCTATCCGGTGCCGCTGGCCTACGGCAGCGGCCACCCGAACGCGTGCGGGATCGCCATGGCCGACGGATCGGTTCGCAGCGTCGACTATGCGATCGACCCCGCAGTGCACCGCGGGCTCTCGTCGCGGAACGACGGGCATCAGCCGTAGCGCTCGTGACACTGACACGCGTGAGCCGCCGTGAAACGAACGGCCAGAGCGTGCAGCGATTGGATGCACGTCCTCGTAGTGCCTGAATCAGCACGCACTTTGCAAGAAAAAAAGTTCGACGTCCGGTTTCCCGGGCCGCCTACGCCAAAAGGTTTAGTTGCGGGTTCTCAATCGCGACGTCCGCCCTTCGGCAGTGGTCAGTGTAGTGCATCGAGGGTGTGACTGTCCATCGCCGGGTTCGGGCCTGATTCCAGCCTGAGTCCCGGTTGCTGTGGGCCTTCTCCCCTCGCGAGTCATTCGAAAGGAGACCTCATGGCCGGACTTTTCCCCGGACGAAAGTCCTCGAAGTCAAGCCGCAGCATCCGCCGGCGGCGGGATACCCTCCGCAGGACGTCAAACTCGCCCAGCGCGATGCGCTCGGCCATGGAGTTCCTGGAAACACGAGCGCTCCTCGCGCTTTCGGTGATCGAGACCGACGCGTCATGGAAGGTGTCTGCTGCAGACCCCGGCAGCGACTGGACGATGGCCACCTTCAATGACGCGGCTTTCTTCTCGGCGGCGCAGACTGGGACGATTACGGTTGACGGCAGCTCTCTCCAGCGGATCTGGACGTCGGCCGTCGAGAGCCCCGTCTGGCTGAGGAAGTCCGTATCGCTTGAAGGCCGTCCTGCCACGGCCCTGCTCGACGCCTTCGCCGACGACGACATGGAACTCTTCGTCAACGGCGTGCGGTTCGTGAACGACTCCAACTCCTCGCCGACGACCGTCACGAATCTCGACATCACCAGTGCGCTTGTGGCCGGCACGAACGTGATCGCCGCCCGCGTCACGAACGTCGGCGGCGACCGTGGCTTCGCCGCCCGTCTGGAGATCGACACGGAACGCCCCGACGCCGGTGACACGCTGGCAACGGCCCTCAACACGGGCGTCGTGCCGGGCATGCACATGGCCGGCGTCACGCTCGCCACGTCAGCCGACGTCGATCTCTACCGGGTCGAACTGCTCCGCACCGACTCGCTGCGAGCCACGGCGTCGCTCGACAAGCCGGGCGGTTCGCTCGCTCTGTCGATCCTCGACGCCGCCGGCCAGACGGTGGCGACGGCGAGTGAGTCCGGCGGCCAGATGGTGGCGAACGCGGCTTCGCTTCCCGCGGGCACCTACTACCTCCGCGTCAGCGGCAGCGTGGCCCAGAAGGCCTGGTATCGGGTCGGCGTCGACGCTGGCAGCGGATCGACGACGCGGGTGATCTACGTCAACGACGGCTCGTCGTCGCAGGATGTCTACGCGCTGGCCACCGGCGACGACGCCAACGACGGCCTCGCGCCCGACCGCCCCAAGGCCTCGGTGCAAGGCGTGCTTTCGTCGCACCAAGTCGATGCCAACACGCTGATCGTGATCGACACGGGCGACTACGGCGGTGCCTACGGCACTCCCTCCTATGGCACCGTGTCGATCGGCTCGGCGGACGAGGGGGGCACCTATGCAGGCTCGGCCGCTGGGTCCCGGTTCACTTTCGGGGGGACGCGGTTCGAGCTGACCGACGCCGACCTCAACACGTTCTACGGCCTCACGTTCGCCGACTCGGGCGATCCCTACGGTGTCGGAATCCTGATCAAGCCCAGCGAGGTTGATGCCTCCAACGGCAACGTGATCCGGGGCAACTCCTTCACCGGCACGTCGATCGGCGTCTCATTGACTGGCGGATCCGCGACCACGGTTGCGGGAAACACCTTTTCCATCCCTACCCCTACATACAACCGCTACGCGGCCATATCCGCCACGGCCGCCGCTGGACTCTCGGTCGTGAACAACGACGTGGCCGGCTCGCAGTATGGTCTCGTCACCGACCACCAGGTGACGGCGGCCACGATTCGCGACAACGTGTTCCGGTTCAATGCCGTCGGTGTTTCCACCGGCTCGGCCAACGCCGTGGTCACCGGCAATACGTTTCAATCCAACACGATCGGCATTCAGGGGTATGCGAATGTCGGCGGCGGCAGTTGGACGGCCGGCCTGCCGAACACGTTCCGACA
>CAXNJC010000068.1:0-6758 GCA_964202525.1 Pirellulales bacterium | reverse complement strand
GAGTGGGGCGGCGTGCGTTGTCTGGCTGTTGGCCCGCCGCGATCGGGGGCTCAGGCCTCAGCAGAGCGACTGGCGGCCTGATCGCGGCTTCCGGCGGCGGATCCTTGCCGTCGGGGCGCCGGCCGGGTTCGATGCGATCTGCAACGCCGCGTTTCACCTCACCTTTCTCTCGATCGTGAACCGACTTGGGAACGTCGACGCGGCCGCCCACTCGGTGGCCGTGACGATCGAGTCGCTGGCCTTCCTGCCCGGGAGCGCCTTCCAGGTGGCATCCGCGACCCTGGCGGGGCAGTTTCTCGGGGCTGGCGACGACCGCCGGGCGCGCAGCAGTGTGGGCGTGGCAGCCCTGGCGTGCATGGCCCTGATGGCGGCAGCGGGGCTGGCGTTCTCCTGGTATGCCGAGCCGCTGGCGGGATGGTTCGTCGGCGGCGCGGCCGCCCAGCCGGCGGTGGCCGGTCTGGCGGCCGATCTCGTCAGGATCGTGGCCTTCGCCCAGCCGCCGCTGGCCCTGCTGATGGTGTTTTCCGGCGGCCTCCGCGGGAGCGGGGCGACCCGGCCGCCCATGCTCGTCAACCTCGTCGGCCTGGCCGTGATCCGCCTGCCGTTGGCCGTCGTCCTGGCGTGGGACGTCGTGCCGCTCCCCGGCGGCCTCGGTACCGTCGCCGGATTCGGGCTGGGGGCCCGCGGCGCATGGATCGCCATGGCGATCGACCTCACCGCGCGTGGGCTCGCGATGCTCGCGATCTTCCTCCATGGCGGGTGGACGCGCGTGCGGGTCTGAGCCGATCGCCCGCGCGGCGGGGATTGGCATGGTCCCCGACCGCGGCGACGATACACTCTCCTGAGCGCTTTCGGGCCGTCGGTCGTCGCCGCCCCGTTCGTCCCTGGTCAGAGGGTCCTCGATGGCCGCCGCCGACCTCGAACTCGAGCACTGGAGCACCGCCGACGCCGCCGACCTCTACGAGGTCGCCCGCTGGGGCAACGGCTATTTTTCGGTCGGTCCCAACGGGCACCTGCTCGTCCACCCGGACAAGGACCCGACGAAGAGCATCGACCTCAAGCAGCTCGTCGATCGGTTGCAGGTTCGCGGGATCGACCTCCCCATCCTCCTGCGGTTCGCCGAGATTCTCCAGCACCGCCTCGGCGAACTGCACGGCGTGTTCACCACCGCCATGAAGGAGAGCGGCTACCGCGGCGACTACTGCTGCGTCTATCCCGTGAAGGTCAACCAGCAGCGGCAGGTCGTCGAGGAGGTGCTCCGGTTCGGCAAGCCCTACCGCTTCGGCCTCGAGGCCGGCAGCAAGCCCGAACTGCTGGCGGTGATCGCGCTGGCCGACAACGACACGCCGATCATCTGCAACGGCTTCAAGGATGCCGAGTTCATCGAGACGGCGATGCTGGCCCAGAAGATCGGGCGGCGGATCATCCCGGTCGTCGAGCGGTTCTCGGAGTTGCAGCTCGTGCTCGACTACGCGGAGAAACTCGGCGTGCGGCCGCGAATCGGCATGCGGGTCAAGCTGGCGGCGCGAGGTAGCGGCCGCTGGCAGTCGTCGGGAGGATTTCGCAGCAAGTTCGGACTCACCGCCAGCGAGATCGTGAAGGGCCTCGAGGTGCTCGCGGCCCGGGGCATGGAAGACTGCCTTCAGCTCCTCCACTTCCACCAGGGGAGCCAGATCACCAACATCCGCCACATCAAGGCGGCGCTCAACGAGGCCTCGCGGATCTACACGGAGCTTGCGAAGCGCGGCGCGGGCCTGCGGTATCTCGACGTCGGCGGTGGGCTCGGGGTCGACTACGACGGCTCGCAGACCAACTTCGAGTCGAGCGTGAATTACAGCCTGCAGGAGTATGCCAACGACGTCGTGGCCCACGTCCAAAACGCCTGTGACGAGGCCGGCGTGCCCCACCCGACGATCATCTCGGAGAGCGGCCGGGCCGTGGTGGCCTACCACAGCATGCTGATCTTCGGCGTGCTCGGCGTGTCGGAGCAGGGGGGCATGGCCGAGGTGACCGAGCCGCCCGCCGAGGCCGAGCAGCCGCTGCACGACCTCTGGGAGACCTACCAGGGGATCAACGTCCGCAACCTCCTCGAGAGCTTCCACGACGCCCAGCAATCGCTCGACACGGCGATGAACCTGTTCGCCAGCGGCTATCTCCCGCTCGACCAGCGTTCGGCCGTCGAGAACCTCTACTGGGCGAGCTGTCGGCGCATCTCCAAGCTGGCGCGGACGCTCGACTACATGCCCGAGGAGCTCGAAGGGCTCCAGGCCACGCTGTCCGATACCTACTTCTGCAACTTCTCGCTGTTCCAGTCGATCCCGGACAGCTGGGCGATCAAGCAGCTGTTCCCCGTGATGCCGATCCACCGCCTCGGCGAGCGTCCCGTGCGGCCCGCGGTGCTCGGCGACGTGACGTGCGACTCCGACGGCAAGATCGACCAGTTCATCGACCGCCGCGACGTGAAACGCACGCTGCCCCTCCATGCGTGGCAAAACGAGCCCTACTACCTCGGTGCGTTCCTGATCGGCGCCTACCAGGAGATCCTCGGCGATCTCCACAACCTGTTCGGCGACACCAACGCGGTGCACGTCAGCACCGACGACCGCGGCGAGGTGGTGGTCGACGCCGTGATCAAGGGCGACACCGTGCGGGAGGTCCTCGACTACGTCGAGTTCGATTCCAACCAGCTCGTGCAGCGGCTCCGGGATTCGATCGAGCAGGCGGTTCGCGAGGGCCGGATCTGCGACGGCCAGGCGGGCCGGTTCCTCAAGTTCTACGAAGAGGGGCTGGGCGGCTACACCTACCTGGAGGAGCCGGGCTGAGCGGACGAGAGCGGGCTCGCGCCCACCGTCCGCGGCGACCCCTCGCGACCTCGTTGCGGTAAGCTTCACGATGAACCTGATTCGCGTCGCCGGCTGCGCGCTCAACCAGACGCCCCTCGACTGGGACGGCAATCGCGACCGGATCGTGGCCGCAGTCGCCGCGGCCCGCGATGCCGGCGCCTCGATCCTCTGTCTGCCGGAACTGGCGATCACGGGCTACGGCTGCGACGACGCCTTCTGGTCGCCGGGCGTGCAGCGGACGGCGATCGAGGTGCTCGGCGAGATTGCCCCGGAGACCCACGGCATTGCCGTGGCGGTGGGCCTGCCGGTGCGGTTCGAGAGCGGCCTCTACGACGCCGCCGCCCTGGTGGCCGATGGACGCGTGGCCGGCATCGTCTGTAAGCAGCACCTCGCCGGTGACGGGATCCACTACGAGCCCCGGTGGTTTCGGCCGTGGCTTCGCGGCCGGCGGGGCACCCTCTCGGTGTCGGGCCGCGACGTGCCGGTCGGCGACCTGAGGTTCGACTGCGGCGGCGTTCGTGTTGGCTTCGAGATCTGCGAGGACGCATGGGTGGCCGACCGCCCCGGCGCCGCGCTCACGGCGCGGGGCATCGACCTGATCCTGAATCCGTCGGCGAGCCACTTCGCCTTCGGGAAGGACGAGATCCGCCGGAGATTCGTGCAGGACGGCTCGCGGGCGTTCGCGGCGGCCTACGTCTACGCGAACCTCGTGGGCAACGAGGCGGGGCGCGCCATCTACGACGGGGGCGTGCTCGTCGCCGCCGCCGGCACGATGCTCGCCTCGGGCCGCCGCTTCTGCTTCGGCGGCCACGCCCTCACGGTCGCCGACGTCGATCTCGACGCACTGCGGTTCGCACAGGGAAAGCTGGCGCTCGACCCGGTCGCGGATGCGGCGGAGGGCGACCGGATCGAGGTCCGGTTCACGCCGTCGGCGCCGCCGCCGGCCCCGGCCGCCGGGGGCGACGGCCGCGACGCGTGGGAGCGTGGCCCGCACGTCAAGGAGGAGGAGTTCACCCGGGCGGTCGCGCTCGGCCTCTTCGACTATGCCCGCAAGAGCCGAGCGCGGGGCTTCGTCGTTTCGGCCAGCGGCGGCGCCGACTCCTCGGCGGCGGCCTGCCTGGTGGCGCTCGCCGTGCGGTTCGCGGCGGAGGAGCTGGGCACGGCGGAGACGGCGGGCCGCCTCGGGGTGTCGGACGCCGGCCCGGGGCCCGACGCGGTCCGGCGACTCGTCGCCGCGACGCTCACCTGCGTCTATCAGTCGACCGCCAACTCCGGCGAGATCACGCGATCCGCCGCCCGCGGGCTGGCCGAGGCGGTGGGTGCGACCTTCCGCGAGTTCGACGTCGAGCGGATCGTGCGGGCCTACGAGTCCCTGGTCGCCGACGCCATCGGCCGGCCGCTGTCGTGGGACCGCGACGACGTGGCCCTCCAGAACATCCAGGCTCGGGTCCGGTCGCCGGGCGTGTGGATGCTCGCCAACATCGGGGGCTCCCTGCTCGTCTCCACGAGCAACCGGTCCGAGGCCGCCGTCGGCTATGCCACGATGGACGGCGACACCTCCGGCGGCATCGCGCCGCTGGCGGGGATCGACAAGGCCTATCTTCGCAGGTGGCTGCGGTGGCTCGAGAGCGTCGGCCCCGATGGGCTCAGCCCGATCCCGGCGCTGGCGGCGGTGAACGTGCAGGCTCCGACCGCGGAACTCCGGCCCGCAGCTGCCGAACAGACCGACGAGGGCGACCTGATGCCGTACGACGTGCTCGACGTGATCGAGCGGTCCGCGATCCGCGACAAGCAGACGCCCCTCGAGGCGTGGCGGCGGCTGACGCGGCAGTTTCCGGATCACGCACCCACCCGCCTCGCCGAATGGACCGAGCGGTTCTTCACGCTCTGGAGCCGCAACCAGTGGAAGCGGGAGCGGTATGCCCCGTCGTTCCACCTCGACGACGAGAACCTCGATCCCAAGACCTGGTGCCGGTTCCCGATCCTCTCGGGCGGCTACGCCCGCGAACTCGCGGAACTGCGGGCGGCGGTGGCTGCCGAGGCCTGACGGTCGGGGCGGGCGGGTCCGGGGAACCGGGGCGGAATCGGCCTCGCCCGGTCCCGTGGCTCCTGCTAGAGTCCGCCGCCTTCCCGGCTTGCCCAGCGGAGTCGCCCCATGATTCGTCGCCACTCGCTCGTGTGCCGCGGCAGCCTGATGCTCGCCGCACTCGCCCTGATCGCCGGCCTCGGGCGGCCGGCGCCGGCGCAGCAGCCTGGCGCGGCCCCCGCGGCGGCCACGTCGCCCGCCGCGCCTCCGCCCGTCCCGCAGCCGCCGCAGCTCACACCGGAGCAGCAGGCGGCCCTCGACCAGCTCCTGGCGGCCTGGGAGACGAGGAATGCCGCGGTGCGAACCTGGTCGTGCACGTTCCACAAGTGGGAATACAACGCCTGGGGGCCGGTCGATGCCGGCGGCGAGCGGCTCGCCTTCGCGGAGAGCACGGGGGAACTGAAATACGCCGCGCCCGACAAGGGGCTGTTTCGTGTCAAGGAGATGAAGCAGTGGAGCCCCGAGAATCGCCGGTACGAGGTTCGTGGAGCCGAGGCCGGCGAGCACTGGGTGTGCAACGGCGAGAGCATCTACGAGTTTCGTCACACGGAGCGGCAGCTCCGCGAGACGAAACTCCCGCCCGACATGCGGGGCATGGCGATCAGCGAGGGGCCGCTGCCGTTCGTGTTCGGCGCGAAGGCGACCACGCTCAAGAGCCGCTACTGGATGCGGATCATCACGCCGCCCGACGTTCGCGACCAGATCTGGCTCGAGGCGCTCCCTCGCGAGCAGCGTGATGCGGCGAACTTCTCGAAGGTGGAGCTCATCCTGCAGCGCGACCTGATGCCCTTCGCCATCCAGATCTACAAGCCCGGCGGTCAGGATCGCGACGTCTACCAGTTCGATCCGCGAACGAACCTGATCGACAAGGGGCTCGACATGTTCCGGGATTTTGCCAAGCCGATGACGCCCTTCGGCTACAAGTACGTGCTCGAGGACCTGCAGTCTTCGGCCGCGGCTCCGGCCGCGGCGGCCGTCCGCTGACTCCCCGGTTCGACGTCGGCTATACTCCGAGACTCGTGTGTTTCCGGAGCCATGCCGCATGCCCCTGGTCGATCCGTCCCATCCGCTGTTTCAGCTGCTGCAGCGGGATCGCCGCTACACGCTCGATGCCTACCTGTTCGTGCTCGAGGCGCTGACGTTCGCCCAGGAGTCGCTCGGCATGGGGCACGAGCCCGAGAGCGGCGATCTGGAGCCGATGCCCGTCGAGGAGCCGGCCGCGAAGCCGCGGAGCCGGCGGCGGTCGCGCCGCCAGCCCGAGCGGCACGTGTCGGGGCAGGAGCTCTGCGAGGCCGCCCGCCGCTACGGCCTGCAGCAGTACGGCTTCCTCGCGCCGACCGTCCTGGCCACCTGGGGCATCCGGCGCACCGAAGACTTCGGGGAGATCGTCTTCAACATGATCGAGATCGGCCAGATGCGGAAGACCAAGGCCGACAAGCGGGAGGACTTTCATGGCGTCTACGACTTCGACGACGCCTTCGCACGCGACCTGTCGTTCGTGGTGCCGGATCCCGTCTGATGGCGACCGGATCGCAGGAGCGACGCGGCCGGGGGCCGTTCCTGGCGGCGGCCGTCCTGGTCGCCTGCTGGCTCGTGTTCTTGGCCTGGCTGGCCTGGCGCCGGTGATCGCCCGGACCGGCGGAGGCGTGGCATGAGGCTGCTGTTCGCGGCCGTGCCGCTCTGGGGCGCGATGCTTCCGCTCGCCGCCTACCTGGTCGTGATCGCCGGCTTGCATCTCCGTCGCCGCCCGGTGGTCATCTCGGGGGCCTGGGATGCGCTCCTGCTGGCGGCAGGTGTGTCGGGGCGCGTAGTCGCCGGGCCGCTCGCGG
>CAXNJC010000067.1:0-6764 GCA_964202525.1 Pirellulales bacterium | reverse complement strand
CGAGGTCATGACCGCGCTGGCGTTCGTGCACTTCGCGGAGGAGCGGGTGGATGTCGCCGTGCTAGAGACGGGCATCGGTGGAAGACTCGACGCCACGAACGTCTGCCATCCGCTGGTCACCATCATCACCAGCATCAGCTTCGACCATATCAAGCTGCTCGGTCCCACGATCAGCCGCATCGCCGCAGAGAAGGCCGGCATCATCAAGCGTCGTTGCCCGATCATCTCCGGAGCCAAGCAGCCCGCGGCGCGGCGCGTCATAGCCGAGACAGCCGCCCGACGCCGGGCTCCGCTCCTCGAGTTGGGTCGCGACTTCACGGTGCGCTTGGTCGAGCCGCTCGGTCGATCCGACCGACTCGCCGGCGCGGAGTTCGAGTTCGACCGCCGCGATGGAACTCCGCTGCGGCGATATGCACTCCGGCTCGCGGGCCGTCATCAGGCCGAAAACGCCGCCCTGGCCATCGTCGGCTGCGAGCAGCTGCGCAGCCGAGGCATCCGCATCGCGGACGACGCGATCGACCGCGGGCTGGCGCGGGCGACGTTGGCGGCGCGAATCCAGACGATCGCCCGGCGGCCGCTGATCATCGTCGATGCCGCCCACAACGTCGCATCGATGACGGCACTCGCCACCACGCTTCGTCCCGTGCTGACGAGCCGAACGCCGCGAGTGCTCGTGGTGGCTGCGAGCGGCGACAAACAGATCGAGGCAATGCTTCGGCCACTCGCGGGCTGCTTCGACCACGTGTTCATTACGAGGTATCTCGAGAATCCGCGGTCGGCTCCACTCGAGAGACTGCGGGCGGCTTGCACAGCCGCGGGCCTGCCCGCGCCGCGTGAGGCCGCCACCCCCCGGGAAGCCCTGGCGAAGGCTCGTTCAGTCGCCGGTGCCGGAGGAGTCGTGGTGGTCGCCGGAAGCTTCTTCCTGGCCGCCGAAGTCGGCGGTCCTCAGGGTGACAGCTGACAGGGCTTCGAGCCCCCGCGCGAGGATCGGGTCGACCTCGCGGGGAAGGCCGGAGACCGTCATCCACGACGGCACGGGCCCAGCAGCATCGCGGGCCCTACGCCATGCCGATACGCGGCTGATGGTTTCGGAGGTGGGCGAGACCTCGTAGCCGGCATCCGGAGTCACGCCCCAGTTGGCGTCGTCGCCGTCGCCCGTCCGCCGATGAATCCGGGCCGTGCTCGGCCGCAGATACTCGGAGGTGGTGAGCTTGAGGAGGCCGCGATCGTCGGACAGGGGAACGACTGACTGCACGGTGCCCTTCCCGAAGGTGCGGCTGCCCACCGCCTTCGCCCTGCGGCAGTCCTGGAGGCACGCGGCCACGATCTCCGCGGCACTCGCGGTCAGACCGTCGACCAGCACGACGGCAGGCACCCCGGAGAGCGCGGCGCCGGCTGTGGCTCGCCGGGCATCGAGTTCGGCGGCGGTATCCGAGTTCGACCGATGCGTGGTCGTGTGCACGATCACCCCGTCTTCGAGGAGAAGATCGCAGGCCTCGACGGCCGCCGATAGGAGGCCCCCAGGATTGCCGCGCACGTCGATGACAAGGCCACGGACATGTCCGGCGGCTTCGATGGCGGTGAATGCGGCTGCCAGTTCCCGGGCGGTTCGCTCGCCAAACGACGTGATCCTCACGTAGCCGACATCGGGATTTCCTTCGAGCATCCATTGCCAACGGCCATCGGCACCGCGTCGATCCCCCAGCACGCTCTCCGTGTTGATCCGCTCCCGCACCAACGTCACGTCGCGCACCGTCACGGGGCCTCGGCCATCGCTTCCCGGATCGAGCGTGGCGACCGCCTGATCCGGAGCGGTCGCGATTCTCAGAGAAACCGGCTCACCAACTTTCCCCCGGAGGCAGCCGACGATTTCACGCAACGGCGTGTCGCCGGCCGGGCGCCCATCGATGGCGTCGATCCAATCGCCCGCCCGAATTCCGGCCCGCCACGCCGGCGAGTCGACGACGGGTGAGGCCACGATCGGCAGCCGTCGTCGCTCGTCGATCGACAACTCCAAACCCACGCCTCCGAACGTCTGGTCGAGGGTCGCTTCGAGGTCGGCCCGCTCACCGCCTCGGATGTAGGCGGAGTGCTCGTCGAGTTGGGCCACCGCGGCGTCCATGGCGGCTTCGAGCAGTCGCTCCTCATCGACGGGCTCGTAGTACGAAGCGCGGATCAGCGCCAGCACCTCGCCGAAACGGCGGCCGGCCACCGCCTGCTCGCGTGCCACGTACGCAGCAAGGCAGGAGAGGCAAACCACGACGATGAGGATCACATTGCGTTTGGGCACCCCTCCACTATACGGCTCCGGCGTCGCCGGCAGCCATGCCGCCCCCCGAAACCGTCCAGGTTTCCAGGGGCGAAGCGATCTGGCGGACCCAGGGACCTGTTCCTACCATCCGCCACCCACCGCTCCGGCAGGTCTGCCGCGGCGCGGGCTGATGCCAGCACCGACGTGCTGTCACTGCACCCCGAAGGACGCAGTTCCATGGCCAGCCGCTCCAGGCACTCCAGCCGCTCGGATCGCGACTCCGACTCGATGGAGGCGATCAAGCCCCTCGTGGTCCTCGTGCTCTTCGGCACGATCCTGTACGGCGCCTACTCCGTCGTACAGAAAGGGCCCTCTTCGCCAACGCCCCAGGCCGTGAGCGAAGCTCCCGCGTTCACGCCCCCGACGATCGACATGGCGGCCGCACCGTCGCCTGCCGCCCCCGTGTCGCCAACCGCACCGGCGACGAACGGCCCGATTCCGCTGGCCGCCGGCGTCGTGACGCCACCGATCCCCCCGACACCGGTCGCAATGGCCGCTTCGCTCCCGGCCGGCCCGGCAGCCGCCGCCCAGCCCGGCACAGTCTCGCCTTCGCCTCTTCCCGCACTGCCCGTCCCGACGATGCCCACCGCACCTCCGCCGAGCATGCCGCCCGCGACGGCAGCGGCCGCAGGCGACGCCACAGGCCCGGCGTCCAGCGGCACGACCTACCTCAATGCGCAGTCGGCGCCTCCACCGGTGGCGGACGCGATCGCAGCGGCGTCGCTCCCGGCCGTCGACGCCATCGATCGCCCCGACCGCTATGCGACCCTCGCCACCACGCCGCCGGTCTCGGCGGGCCTGCTGCCGCCTGGCGCGCAACCGTCAGCCCCGTCGGCCCCGCAGTCATCGGCTGCGTTCACGACGGCCTGGACAGACGCCCACGAAAAACTGACCGCCGGCCGGTACGCCGAGGCGCTCGCCGCACTCTCGATCTGGCACGACGACCCCTCGCTGGGCCTCGAGGAGAGCCAGCGGCTCGAAGACCTGCTCGGGCAGCTCGCCGGCACGGTGATCTACTCCCAGCAGGACCTGCTCATGCCGCCGCACGTCGTGGCCGCCGGCGAAACCCTCCCCACGGTGGCAATACCACTGGGCGTCTCGTGGCAGCTGCTCGGCAAGATCAACGGCGTGTCGAACCCGCAGGATCTGGTGCCGGGGGAGCACCTCAAGGTGCTGCGTGGCCCGTTCGACGCCGTCGTCAGCGTGTCGCGGCGACGCGTGAGCCTGCAACTCGGTGGCTACTACGCCGGCAGCTTCCCGATCGTCGTCGGCCGGACGTTCCTGGCCCGCGTCGGCACGTCGATTCCCGTGGCGGAAGTCCGCCGAGGAGCCGACCGGAGCTCCCTGGCCGCCACCGCCCTACCGGCCGATCCGTCGGCGAAGCCAGCGATCGTGCTCGCCGACGGCCTGCTGATCGAAGCGGCGGAAGATCCTGGCATGGCCAGCGACGCGTCTTCCTCGTCGAGCCTCATCGTCTCGGTCCGAGACTTCACCGAGCTGCTCGACATTCTGGGGCCGGGGTCGAAGGTGCTCATCCGACAGTGATCGGGCGGGGCCCGGGACGCGGCTGCCGCACCCTCTGGGTCAGCCGCTCCAGAGGCACGAGGGATACTCGCCCGCCTCCACCAGCGCCCTGATGCTGCGCTGCACGATCGGCTTGTCTTCGGCATAGGTCGCCCCGAACCACGACGACGTGGTGCCGAGCACCTCGCAGGTTGCCCGGCCCGCCTTCACGAGCTCGCCGACCGTCATCGGGATGTAGCACTCGCTCTTCGGCTCCTGGCCATGGGCTTCGAGAAACCTGCGGAACGACTCGTCGAGCTGGGCAAACACGTGGGGCGTGAAGCCCCACATGTTCATCGACACGGGCTCCTTGCCGGTGAGCGTGGTGATCCCCTGTGTGCCGGAATCCTCAGCGCCGTCGTTCGTGCGCCTGACGTGAAGCAGTTCCCGGATATCGGTGAGGAAGCCCCTGGCGTCGGTGCGACACACGCCGCGGGCCACGGTGCCGTGATCGGAGAGCGTGTTCGAGAGGGTGAAGCCCACCATGCAGTACGCCGACGAGTCGGCCTCGAGGGCCGCCAGCCGGCGACCGAGCACCGCGAACGAATCCCGGCCGTAGAAGTCGTCGGCGTTGATCATCGCGAACGGCTCGTGAACCCGCTCCCGGCTGCAGAGCACGGCGTGGGTCGTGCCCCAGGGCTTCGTCCGCCCCTCGGGCACGCCGAATCCGTCGGGCAGCCTGTCGAGCGTCTGGAAGACGCAGTCGGTGGCGATGCGGTCGGCGAATCGGCCCATCACCCGCTCGCGGAAGTCCCGCTCGAAGTCGGGCCGAATCACGAACACGACCTTGCCGAACCCGGCGCGGATCGCGTCGAAGACGGAGTAGTCGAGGATCGTCTCGCCCGACGGGCCCATCGGGTCGATCTGCTTGAGGCCGCCGTAGCGGCTGCCCATGCCGGCGGCGAGGATCAAAAGCGTCGGTTTCATGCGGCCGAAGATAGCACATCCCACCCTCCCTGATCACGAAGCACCGCGGGCCCGCGGCGCCCATGCGCCGCGGGCCCGTCTGTGTCGTGCGTGGGCCCCTGGTGGACCGCTCACGCCCTGGTTCGCGCCGGCCGACTTCGAGGCACGGTCGCGCTTGTATCGATCAGCGGCATGCCACGCGAGGCGGCTCGCTTGGGCGGGGCCATGGATGGCCTCGCCTGCATCCGCCTAGCGGACGGCCTCCTGCAGCATCTTCGAGTTGGGAATCGAGTGCCGCGATACGAGGCCGTTGTCGCGGGTCTCGATGATCGTAGCCACCGGCCCCACCTCGCGGACGGTTCCCTCGAAGCCAGCCACGCTCACCGTATCGCCCGCCTGGATCCGCTGCCGCACGTAGTAGCCGGAGAGGATGCCCGCCATCACGTCGCGGCCGCCGAGGCCGAACGCGAGGGCGAAGCCCGCCGCCAGGCCGGCCGAGCCGATCAGGATCAGCTTCTCGAGCAGGGCGAACTGGATGCCGAGCTGGTTGAAAGCCGCGATGAAGGTGAGGATCGAGAGCACCCAGTAGCAGCCGCCGGCGAGGTACTCGGCATACGAGAGCCCCACGCGGTCGGCACTGGTGGCCACCACGCCGCGGACGAACGTCGCCGCCAGCAGGCCGACGACGACCACGACCGTCGCCACGAGCACCTTCGGGATGTAGTTCACGACCTCCTTCATCGCGAGCGACACGCTCTCGAGGCCCAGGATGCTGAACGCCGCCATCACGAACACGCTCATCAGGAGCCAGAATGTGAGGCCGCCGACGATCGCGGGCACCGGCCGCCGGATTCCGACGTCGTGCATGCTCTGGGCGAGACCGCTCTTCTCGGCCGCCGTCTGCAGGCCGATCTTCTCGCTGATCACGGCGATCAGGCCGCCGACCCAGCGGGCGAGCACGTACCCCACCACGAGCACCGCCACCATCGCCACCAGCTTCGGGGCGATCATGATCACCTGCGTCCAGGCCTGCGTGAAGCTGTCCACCAGCGCCTGCCGCGACACGTTCACCGTCTCGCGGGCGGTTTCCGCCGCCGTCTGCCCGAACACCACGAAATCCGTCATCGACTCAGCCTCCGTTGCCGCAGCGTCCCTCGTGGACATCCGCGACGACCCCTGCGGGAATTGATTCGTTGGCCCGCAACCCAACCTCGTGCCGGCAGCCGTGCCGGCGCGTGTCTTGCCTCATCGCGCGTCGCCGCGTGCCTCCCCGGAACCACCGGCCTTCGGCCAGGAACCCGTGACCGTGTACTGAAGCGCCGCCACGAGCGCCGCCGCCATGTGGACCACGGCCCAGGCCGTCGCACCGAGCGCGAACTCGACGACGTGCAGGGCCAGGAGCCGCGGATTGAGCTTCCGCCGCACGCCGGCGGTGAACGACCGTCGGGCCGGCACCGGGGGCACCGCGACGTCAGCCAGCCGATCGAGCACGTCCATCCGGCACAGCGTCCCGGGCGGGGGGTCCTCCGCGGGCCCTCGCCGGCGGCCCGCTGCCGCCGCGATCCCGCGTCGAGAGGTGAGTTGCCGCCCGAGGCGTTCGTGTCACACGACGACGAACTGCGGGCTATTTTCCGCGAAAAACCGACTGTGCGGCCGGCGGAGGCGGTCAGTCCCCGAGCATCGGCCCCGCCTTGGCGGCGAGTTTCTCGCGAATTCGGCTGATGCGCATCCGGAGGGCGCCCGACGTCGAGCCGAACATCTCGGCCAATTCGTCGTAGTCGTGGTTCTCGGCGAATCGCATCAGTACCAGGGCACGATCCTCCTCGTCGAGATGCTCGAGGACCTTGCGGGCGTCGTGGGCGGCATCCACGGCCGCCTCTGGCGACGACTGCGGATCGGCGTGCGCCTCGACGAGGCCGGCCTCGCCGCCCGGGTCCGGCGACTCCCGCCGGCGACGCCTCGACCGCGATCGCCGCAGCGTCAG
>CAXNJC010000066.1:0-6772 GCA_964202525.1 Pirellulales bacterium | reverse complement strand
CGGCACTTCGCCATCCTGGCTTCGTTTGGCGGCATACGCCGGCTCACGAGGCACGGGCAGCCCCTCGCTGAGAGCGCGACCAGACAAGCCGATCGAACGTCAGTCGCGCGCCCGATTCGTCCCTTTCTCGCCTCGCGCGTTGACGCGTTCTGGAGCGAGCGTCGATTGCCGCGCGGCAGATCGACCGACCCCACTGTCGCAAGGATTTCTTCCATGCGTTCTCGCCGCGCTTTGTTCGCCTCACTTCCCTCGGCCGCAGCCGCCGCTCTCCTGGCTGCCGTGCTCGCCGGGAAAGCCTCCGCGCAGGCGACGGCCGTGACCGTCAGCGGCACGACCTACACCCAGACCTCCGACTCGATGACAAACAGCGCCTCGGCCGCGGTGCCCGGCGGCTGGTCGATCTTCCGCAGCGGCACCACCGCAGTCGCAGCGCCCGTCACGTACACGTCGGGCTCGAACACCACGGCCGTCACGCAGCTGTATACGACCGGCACCCCAACGGCCGGTGGGACCTACCTGTGGGCTCCCACGGCCAGCGGCACCGACAAAGCGGTCGGATTCCTGAGCAGTGCCAGTTATCCCGGCCCCTCCACGAACTCTGCGGGATCACAGCTCGCCATCCTCTTTGGATTCACGAACACGACCGGCGCCACGATCACGAACCTCGACCTCGCCTGGAACTACGAGCGGTATCGCATGGGGACGCGGACGTAGAGCTGGGAGTTCTACACCTCCGCCGATGGTTCGAACTGGTCGGCCGACTCCCTGGGCAACACGACCTACACGGGCACCAGCACGGCCGTGGTCTACAACCCGCCGGAGTCGACCGCCAAGGCCATATCGATACCCAGCTTGAGCATCTCCAACGGCTCGAGCTACTACTTCCGCTGGAGCTTCGTCACGACCGGCAGCTGGAGCAACTCGCAGGGCGTGGGCATCGACGACGTCACGCTGAACCTCACCACGTCCGGCGGCGGGAACACCGACCTCTACTGGGACGGCGGCGCGGGCTGGAACGCCACCGCGCCCGGCACGGGTGGCAGCGGCACCTGGGCCGACGGCTCCGGCTCGTGGGACGCTTCCAAGAAGGCCACCTTTGGCGGGACGGCCGGCGCCGTGACCGCCGCGATCGTCACGGCGTCGAACGGGCTCGTGTTCACGACCACCGGCTACACGCTCACCGGCGGCACGATCATCCTCGCCGGCGCGTCGGCCGGCCTGAACGCGATCACCACCGGCACCGACGGCTCGGTGACCACCACCGTCGACTCCCTGCTCGCGGGCACGGCGGGCCTCCAGAAGTTTGGCCCGGGCACGCTCGTGCTCGGCGGGGCCAACACGTTTACCGGCGGTCTCACGGTCTCCTCGGGCACGCTGCAGATTTCGTCCGACGCGAACCTCGGTGACCCGGCCGGCCCCGTCGTGATGAACGGCACCCTCAAGACCACCGCCAGCGTGTCGCTTGGGAGCGGCCGAGCGGTCTCCGGCGGCGGCACGCTCGACATCGCCCCCGGCACCACGCTCACGTCGAACGGTTCCTTCGGCATGTCGGCCGTCACGCTCGCCACCAGCGGCACGCTCGCCCTCCAGGGCGGCACCAGGTCGGTGGGCGCGCTGACGTTCGGCACGGCGGCGGTCGTGAACGGCGCGGGGCCGATTTCGCTGTCCAGCCTCACGGCGACCGGCGTCACGAGCGGCTCGGCCGTCGCGAACCCGGCGGTCACGTTCACCAGCGGCGGCGACAAGCCGGTGGATGTCGGGTCCGGTGGCACCCTCGCGATCAACGGCGACATCGCGGGCACCACGGGCCGGATCGCCAAGACCAACGCGGGCACGCTCCTGGTGTCGGGGTCGAACACGACGAGCGGCTACCGCCTGGGCGCCACGGGCGCCACGCCCACCAACGGCGGGTCGCTCGTCCTGGCCGCTGCCGCCGCCTCGGGCACCGGCCAGCTGCAGTTCAACTACGGAACCCTGGAGGCCACGGGGCCGTTCACGTTCGCCAACGGGCTTTCGATCGGAGGCCGAGCGGGCGCGGGCGCCGTGCTCGGCGGCAGCAATCCGATGACCTTCTCCGGATCGAGCAGCTTCTTCCGGGGAACAGCCACATCCGGCGAGCTCCGCTTCGACGTCAACAATGCCACCACGCTCAATGGTGTCATCGGCCCGACCAGCGGCGGCGGCTCCGCCACGGGCATCACGATCGGCGGCACGGGTGTGCTTGCCATCAACGGCGACGGCTCAACGCTGGTCGATGCAATCACGCTTCAAGACTCGCTCGACCTGCTCGTCGGCGGCACGCTCGGCGGCGGCGTGACGGTCGGGCCCGCCAACGCGCTCGGCGGCGACGGCACGATCAACGGCGGCCTGACGCTCGCCAGCGGAGCCGGGTTCGTGTTCGACGCCACCAAGACACTCACCGTCAACGGGGCTTCCGTCTCCTTCGGCGGATTCGGGGTCTCGAACCTGGTCGGCTTCTCGTCCCTGAGGTGGCGACGGCGGGGCTCGGCCTCGCCGCGGTGTTCGCCGCACGCTCGCGGCGCCGCTCCCGCTGACGCCCGGCACCGCGGGGCGGCATGGTGGGCCGGCCCTCTTGAAAATGAACGGCCGTATAGTAAGATACTGGCGTCCACACGGACGCACGGCCGATAGCCTTTCACCACCCGCTCCACTCCCCAAGGACGGCGGCTCCGCCGCCACCCCGCCATGTCGAAGCGCAAAGTCCAGCCGCACCGGGCCCCGACCAACGAGAAGCCGAAGCGGCGTCGCGTCGCTGCGGCCGTCGCCGCCGTCCGCGGCAACCCGCTGAACCTGCCGCAGAAGTCCGACGAGGATGCCGGCGACGCTCCGACCGAGCGGCAGATGGAGATCTATGCGTTCATCCGCGACAAGATCCACTCGCGGGGATACGGCCCGACCGTGCGCGAGATCGGGCTGGCGTTCAAGATTCGCTCGCCCAACGGCGTCGTCTGCCACCTCAAGGCGCTCGAGCGGAAGGGCCTGATCACGCGGGGCAAGAACATGTCCCGCGCAATCGAGCTCGTTAACGAGCCGGCGCACCTGCGCGGGCTTCCGATGGCCGGATGGGTGGCGGCGGGATCGCTGCGGCCCGCAGAGGAGCAGAGCGAGCGGATCGACTTCGAGGCGCTCTTCAACCGCGACAACCACTTTGTGCTGAAGGTGATGGGGGAGTCGATGATCGACGCCCAGATCGCCGACGGCGACTGGGTGATCATCCAGAAGAAGCACACGGCCCACTCGGGCGACATCGTCGTGGCCCAGACGGAAGACGGCGAGGCCACGCTCAAGCAGTGGTTCCCGGAACGGGACCGTATCCGCCTGCAGCCTGCCAACGCATCGATGAAGCCGATCTACGTGCGGAATGCCCGCGTGCTGGGCGTGCTCGTCGGCGTCGTCCGCCGGACCTGAGTGCTCAGCCGGTACGGTCCAGCGTGCCGTCGTTCAGCTGGTGCAGCTTGTTGTAGAGCGTCTTCAGGCTGATGCCGAGCTCCTCGGCCGTGCGGACCTTGTTGCCCTTGTTGCGTTCGAGCCCCGCGAGGATCGCACGCATTTCCAGCTCGCGAAGGCTCTCGGGCCGGATGGCGGCGGGTGGGGCCGGAGGGCGGTCCGCCGCCGCGGGCCCGGGCCGCAGGCTGCCGAATCGGGCAGGCAGGTGATCGAGCGCCAGAGGGAGGTCGTCGCAGAGCACGAGGGCGTGCTCGACCACGTTGGCCAGCTCGCGGATGTTGCCGGGCCAGGCGTGGGCCGACAGGGCCGCGAGCGTCTCGGCGTCGGCCACGGGGCCGTCCGTCGTCGCCTGGGGCCGAGCCCGGCGCACAAAGTGCTCGGCCAGCACCGGGATGTCGTCGCGCCGCTCCCGCAGGGGCGGAATCGCGATCTCGAACGTGTTGATCCGGAACAGGAGGTCTTCCCGGAAGTCTCCCGCCCGGACCATCTCTTCCAGGGAGCGGTGGGTGGCGCAGACCACGCGGACGTCGACCGTGATCGGCTGGTTGTCGCCCACGCGGCGGATCTCGCCGCTCTCGAGCGCCCGCAGGAGGCGCGACTGCAGCGCCCGCGGCAACTCGCCCACCTCATCGAGAAACAGCGTGCCGCCGTCGGCCACCTCGAACAGCCCGGCACGATGCTCGTCGGCGCCGGTGAAGGCACCGCGACGGTGTCCGAAGAGCTCGCTCTCGACGAGGTGCTCGGGCAGGGCGCCGCAGTTCACGGCCACCAGCGGCCCGTCGGCGCGTGGGCTCCCCTCGTGGATCGCGCGGGCCACGAGCTCCTTGCCGGTGCCCGTCTCGCCGCGCACCAGCACGGTGGCCTCACTGGCGGCCACCCGGGCGATCAGCCGGCGCACCTTCTCGAGGCCGGTGGAGGTGCCCACCAGCTGCGTCGCCCCCTCGGCCCGCCGCACCCGCCGCTCGAGGGCCCGCAGCCGAATCGTGAGTTCCCGCTTCTTCCGCGCCCGCTCGAGCACCGCCTGGATGTCGACGAGTTTGCAGGGCTTCGTGAGGTAGTCGAACACGCCCTGCCGCACGGCCGTGACCGCGCTCTCCACCGACGACTTCCCGGTGATGATCACCGTCTCGGTGTCGGGCGACGTCTCGCGAACGCGCGCGATCACCTCCAGCCCCCCCACGCCCGGCATGTCGAGATCGACGATCACGCAGTCGTAGGCGGTGCGATCGAGAGCGGCGAGGGCCGTGCGGCCGTCGGGGCAGACGGTCGCCTCGTGGCCGAGCCGCGGCAGCTCGATCCGCATGAGCTCCTGGAGTGCGGGCTCGTCGTCGGCAAACAGGATCCGCATCGGGCGGGCGGGGCTCTTCACGCTGGGTGCTTCCTCGGGGAACAGGATCGTGGTGTGACAGGGTTCAGGCGGCACGCCCCACCGGGTCGGACGCACCGACCTGGGCGAGCGGGAGCGTGACGCGGAACGTCGCTCCCTTGCCGGGGCCCTCGCTCGCCGCCTGGATGCGGCCGCCATGGTCGGTGACGATCCGGTGCGCGATCGAGAGGCCGAGGCCTGTGCCCTGGCCGGACTTGCGCCGCGTGAAAAAAGGCTCAAAGAGGTGCTCGAGCACCTCGTCGGACATCCCACAGCCGTCGTCGGCGAGGGTCAGCACCGCCTCGCCGCCGGTCCGCCGGGCCGACACGCGAACCGTGCCGGACTCCTCGATCGAGTCGAGCGCGTTGACGAGCAGGTTGAGCACCACCTGCTTGATCTCCTGCGGATTCGCCATCACGAGCACGTCGGGCCCCTCCTCGATCTCGATCGTGCGGCTCGCGAACCGGCCGACGTGCCGCAGCATCTCCGCCACGTCGGCGACCAGCCCCACGAGCGCGGTGGGCTGCCGGCGCACCTCTCCGAGGCGGGAAAAGTCGAGCAGCTTCTCGGTGATGCCCTTGCAGCGGAAGGCCTCGCTCTGGATGAGCGCGAGGTACCGGCGGACCACCTCGGCATCGGCGGGGTCGGCCGTCGTGGCGTCGATCCGACCCTCGAGCGACTCGGCGCACATCGCGATCGAGGCCAATGGGTTGTTGATCTCGTGGGCTACGCCGGCCGCGAGGAATCCGACACTCGCCAGCTGCTCGCCCCGAATCACCTCGCGGGTGCGCTCCTGGACCTGCCGGTCGAGGTCGTCCCGAATCTCCTGAAACCGCTCGGTCATGTCGTTGAGGGCCGCGGCCAGTTCAGCCATCTCGTCGTGGGTGTCGAGCCGGATGCGATAGGCGAAGTCGCCGGCCGCGACCCGCCGCGAGCCGTGGCCGAGCAGCCGCAGCGGGCGAAACACCCAGCGGTAGGTGAGCACGCCGATGGCCGTGAGCAGCCCCGCGGCGGCGACGGCCGCCGTCCAAGTGGTCACGATCAGCGTGCGGTAGCGTGTCCGCACCTCGCTGGACAGCTCGTGGAGCCGCTCCTGCAGAAACGACGGCAGCTCCGCGGACAGCGCGGCCAGCGCCTCGAGGTGCGGGCCGACCGCGAGCAGCATGCCGCGCCGCTCCGCCGGCGACTCGTCGCGCATGTCGGCCGCCGACCTCGTGATCGAGTCGATCGTGGCCAGGCAGTCGGAGATCCGCTGCGATGTGACCGCCTCGCGGGATCGATCCGCGAGCCGGATGTCGTCGAGCTCGAACGCCGCCAGCTCCTGGCGATAGGCCTCGAGCGCCGCCTCCGTGGCCCGCAGATCTTCAAGAAACACGCCGACGTCCATCTCGTCGGCGGCGAGGGCCCGGGCGTGAGTCAGTCGTAGCAGCCCCACGCATTCCCCGAGCTCGCTCGCCCGCGGTAGCTCGGCGGCGCGGCAGGAGAGCGCCCGCACCAGCCTGCGGTAGGAGTAGATACCGAGAAAACTGCTCGCCGACAGCACCATCACCATCACGCCCACGAGCAGGGCGCCGAGGAGCAGCTTCTCGCGGATGGCGCGACGTCGAGCCACGTCGATATCTCCGGGGCGTCACCCAGCGGCACGCGGTTGCCGCGGCCCCGCCGGAAGGCTGCGGGGGCTGGGGAGGGTAGCAGGCCACCGGGCCGGCAGAAAGGTGAAAACCGGCGGCTACACCAGGCCCCACCGCTTGCGGAGCATCCATTCCGCCGACATGCACGCCGCGAGGAAGAGCAGCATCGGCCACGTGTCCCACGGCGACATCGACCACTAATACTGCTCAAGCTCTTCCTCACTAATATCTTCAGGAGGTTCTGCAGGTTTGCGGTTGCGGTCTTCAGGAGGAACGTCACTTACAACTTCAATCTCAATGTCGTCTT
>CAXNJC010000065.1:0-6804 GCA_964202525.1 Pirellulales bacterium | reverse complement strand
AGGTGCCGCGGGCGATCGTGCGGGCGGTGGTCGTGTCGGCGATCGCCGGCTGGATCATGCTGGCGGCGCTCGTGATGGCGATTCCCGACCTCGACGCCGCGGTCGCCCAGGGGGGCAATGCCTTCTTTCACACGCTCGCCGCAGTGCTGCCCGGCCCGGTGCGGCTGCCGCTGCTGGTGGGCATCGCTGCCGCCCAGTACTGCTGCGGCCTGGCGACCGTGACGAGTGGGTCGCGGATGATCTACGCGTTCGCCCGCGACGGCGGTTTGCCGTGGTCGCCGTGGCTGCGGCGCGTGAGCGCGGGCCACCGCACGCCGGCGGTTGCGATCTGGACGCTGGCTGGTCTGGCGGTGGCCTTCACGGCGGCGGTTCCCTACCTGGCGATCACGGCGGTGTGCGTGATCCTGCTCTACGTGTCGTACGTGATGCCGACGCTCTCGGGGCTGGTTGCCTGGAACCGCAACTGGACCCGCATGGGGCCCTGGACGCTCGGCCATTGGTACCGCCCGCTCGCGGCCGTCTGCATCCTCGCGGGAGCCGGCTTGTTCGTGATCGGCACGCAGCCGCCCAACGAGATCGCCGCCCAACTCGTGCCGGGATTCGCTGTCGTACTCGCTGGCTGGTGGTGGGTGTTCAAGCGGCACCATTTCCCTGGGCCGCCTCAGGCCGCCCTCGACTTTGAGCGGGATGGGTAAGCCATGGCGACGCTTGTGGGCCTCGACTTCGGCAGCACCACCTCGAGTTGCCTGGTGGCCGCGGCGGCGGTCCGCCGCAACGCCGCAACCGGACGCATGGAACTGGCCGACGTCCGCGAGCGATTTCGGTCGGAACTCGCGTTCACACCCCTGGCCGGCGAGCAGCTTGACGTGCCGGGACTCGAGGCGCTCGTCGATGGCTGGCTCGCAGCCGCCCGTCTCGATCCCGACGACGTGATCGGCGGTGGGGCCTTGCTCACGGGACTCACGGCCCGCCGCGGCAACGCCGCCGCGCTGGCGGCCGCAGTCCGCCGGCGGCTCGTCGACGCGGTCGTCGCGGTGGCCGACGACCCGTGCCTGGAGTCGTGGCTCGCGTTCCAGGGAAGTGCGGCGGCATTGTCGCGGCGGTCGCCAGACCGCTGGTTTCTCCACCTCGACATCGGCGGCGGCACCACCAACGTCGCGGTCGCGAAGGCCGGCGGCGTGCGGGCGACCGCCTGCGTGGCGATCGGCGCGCGGCATGTGCGGCTCGCGATCGGCACGACGGTGCTCGCCGGCCACTCGAGCCTCGGCCGCGCGGTTCTCGAGCGGCTCGGGTTGCCGCTGGCCGTGGGAGCCGACCTCGGTGCCGCGGGCGTGGAGCGGATCGCCGCCTGGTATCTCGATCTGCTCCACGCCTTGGTCGGCAGTGCGACGGGCGGTCCGCCGCTCGCGTCCGACCCGCTCACCGCCGCGCACGTGCAGGTGCCGCTGCCGGGCGATCTGCCGGCCGCCGCGGTTGATGCGGCGGTCACGCTGTCGGGCGGTGTCGGCCAACTCGTGTATGACCTCGTCGCCGGCCGAGACGTGCCCGGTGTGGGAGGCTTCGGCGACATCGGCACGTCGCTGGCACGCGGCCTCGTCGACGATCCGCGTTGCCGCGACCGGTGGCGGGAGCATCGCCCCGATGCGGGCGGTCGGGCGACGGTCGCGGGGCTGCTGCGGCACACCACCCGCGTCTCGGGTGCGAGCCTCCATCTGCCCGATGCTGCGGTCTTGCCGTTGGCCGATGTGCCGATCGTGGCGGACCTCCACGCCGCGTGCGACGAGGGCGCGGTTCGGGGGGCGGTGGGGCTCGCGGCCCGCGGGCGGAGGGGGGCGGGCCTGCGCATCACGGGCCTGCGGTCCGCGGCCGAGGTGCGGGCCTTCGGGGCGCGGCTCGCAGACGCCTTCGCGACGGTCGGCATCCCGGGCGACGTGCCCGTCGTGCTGCTCCTCGACACCGACGCGGGCAAGGCGTTGGGGCTGTGCGCCACCCGCTGGGGTGGCCTGCCTATGCGACTGCTCGCGATCGACGAACTCGACCTGCCGGACGCGCGGTTCGTGGCGCTCGGCCGGCCGCGGGACGGGGTCGTACCCGTCACCTTTCACGGCCTGACCACCTGATGTCCCGGGAGGCCTGCTGATGCCGTTGCGACCGCTCGACCAGATTCCCGTGCCGCCGCCGCAGCCCGACGACGACTACCGCTTCGCGGGGCCCGACGGGCCGATCGTGTTTCGGGGCCTGAAGGCGCTGCTCGGCGCGGCCGACGTCTCCAAGGCCGGCGACCGTCACGCCGGCCTCGCCGCGGCCGACGAGGTCACCCGCGAGGCCGCCCGCACGCTTCTGGCGGGCCTCACCCTCGCGCACCTGCACGAGCGACCGCTGACCACGGCCGCCGGCCGCGTGGACGACGTGATGCGGGTCAACGACGACGTCGATCAGGAGGTCTACGCCGAGATCGCGGCGGAGACGCTCGGCGGGCTCAAGGACCGGCTCCTGGCGGCGAGCGGCGCCGAGGCCAAGCGGCTCGGCCGTGGGCTCACCGGGGTGGCCGCAGCGGCGGTGGCCAAGCTCTGCGACGTGCACGAGCTGATCCTCGTGTCTCGCCGGATCGTGAACTCCGCGCGGGCCCGCACCCTCCTGGGGGCGCCCGGCACCCTCGCGTCGCGGCTCCAGCCGAACCACCCGACCGATGACCCTCGCGGCATCGCCCTGCTCTGCTACTGGGGGCTCTCGATCGCCGCGGGCGACGCCCTCATCGGGGTCAACCCGGCGATCGACACCGTGGACAGCGTGTCGGCAGTGCTCCGCCTGCTCGATACCATTCGCCGCCGCACCGGCGCGCCCACCCAGATCTGCGTGCTCTCGCACATCAAGACGCAGCTCGCCTGCCTCGACCGCGGCGCGCCGGTCGAGATCCTGTTCCAGAGCCTCGCCGGCACAGAGGCGACCAATCTCGCCGAGTTCGACATCACCGTTGCGCTCCTCGACCGGGGCCACGAGACGATGGCCGCCCGCGGCCCGCTCGTGGGCGAGGAAGCGAAGCAGTTCATGTACTTCGAGACCGGCCAGGGAAGCGAGTTCAGCTACGGCCGTCACGAGGGGATCGACATGACCACCACGGAGGCGCTGTGCTACGGCCTCGCGCGGCGGTACGACCCCTACATGGTCAACAACGTGACGGGCTTCATCGGTCCTGAGACGCACCTCGACAACTTCGAGCTGATCATCGCCAGCCTTCAGGATCTGTTCATGGGCAAGCTGCTTGGCCTGCCGATGGGGATCGGCACGAGCTACACGCTGCACGCCAACTCGGGCCTCGAGGGGCAGCAGGCGGCGACCGAGCTCTTGGCAGCCGGCGGGGCGACGTACTTCATGGACGTGGCCCTGGGCACCGACCGCATGCTCGCCTACTTCGACACCAGCGGCCACGACGACCAGACGCTGCGAGAGATCCACGGCCGGCTGCCGGGCCGCGAGTTTCTGGAGTGGTGCCTGGGGCGGGGCATCCTTGCCCGCGACGCCGACGGGCTCGTGGTGCGGGGGCCGACGTGGGGCCGTCCCGACCAGTTCGTCTCGGGGGCTGACGAGCTGGACGACCTGATCGCGGCCACGCCCGGACTCCACGGATTCGAGACCGCGGGGCCGCGGCCGGCCGATGCGGTGTCGCGCCGCGTCCGCTGGCATCAGGCGGTCGGACGGCAGGCGGTGCGGACACCGCTCGATCCCGCCCGGCTCGCGGGCCTCGGGCCGCTGCGGCCCATCGGCACCCGGGCCGCGACGCTGGAGGAGCACCTCGCCGCGCCGGCGCTGGGGGCGCTACCGGGCGCGGGGTTCGAGACGCTCAGGGCCGAGCCGCATCGCGTGCAGATCCTCGTGTCCGACGGGCTTTCGGCGGCGGCGGTGCATGCCAACGTGCCAGAGATCGTGCCGCTGGTGCGCGAGGGGCTCGCGGCCCGCGGCGTCTCGTCCGGTGTTCCGCTGGTCGCGCGGCACGGTCGCGTGAAGCTGGCCGCGCCGGTCGCCGAGCGGCTGGCGGCCGACGTGGTGGTGCACCTGATCGGCGAGCGGCCCGGCGGCGACGTCAGGGCGTCACGGAGCCTGTCGGCGTACCTGCTGTACAGGCTGCCCGACGACGTCCGGCCGGCGGCGGCTGCCGCGAGCGGCAATCCGGGGATCCGGCATGAGTATTCCGTGATCTCGAACATCCACGACGGCGGGCTCGCCCCCGTGGAGGCGGCGGCGACGATTGTGGAGAAGGTGACCGCGATCCTCGAACACCGCGCGGCTGGCAACCGGCTCGAGGCGTTGCTCGCCGGGGCATGAATCGAGGGTCGGCGACGGGGGAGAGGTGCCATGAGGGGCGTACGGCGGTCCGCCCTGGGCCAGCCAGCCATCCGGCTCGTCGGCGTGGCCCCGGCCTGAGTTTCGACGCGGCCGGTACCTGCGGCGACAGCGGCATCGGCTGGCGCTTCTGACCGCCGTGGTCAGGCGCCGTGTCGCGTGCGCCACCAGCGCTCGGCGAGGCCGAAGGCGAGCGTCATCCCCGCTCCGCCCGGCGAGCCGATCACGACGCAGCCGGACTGGGGCTCGGCCGTGAAGTGTGGAGCGTCTGGTGACTTCGCATAGACCCCGTGCCAACGGGCCGCGATGCGCCAGTCGGGCAGCTGGAGCATCCGCCGGGCGTAGTCGAGGATCATTCCGTCGATCGCCTCCGCGTCGAACGGATCGAGCGGGGTGGCGTAGTCGTGCGAGTCGCCGAGGATCACCTCGCCCGCCTCGTTCTGCGAGGCCATCACGTGGATGCCGGCCGCGTGATGGTGTGGCAGCGACGCGGCGAGCCGCTGCTTCAGGGCGGGCAGCGACGGGCAGATCTCGAAGCCCGCGTAATGGGCCAGCGTGAGTCCCCCGGCCACATGGGGGCCGAGCCGCCAGCCGCCCGGCTGCGGTGGCGTGCGGAGCATCTGCAGCTTGCACCGGCGTGTACCGGAGGCTGCCCAGACGTCCGGGAACAGCGTCTCGAAGTCGGCACCGCCGCAGACGATCACGAGCGGGGCCTCGAACCGCTCGCCCCGGGCGGTCACCACGTCCGGCATCTCGATGCCCACGACCGTCGTCTCGAAGCGGACGTCGACCGCGTGAGCGGCGCGGAGGTACGCCGCGATCGCGGCCACGGCCCGCGGCGGATCCACGACGAGCTCCGCGGGGCTCCAGAGCACGGCCCGCGCGTCGGACGCGACCCCCGGAAATCGCCGGGCGGCTTCGGGGCCGTCGAGCAGCTCGCACGGCACGCCGAGGGCCGGGGCGCGGTCGGCAAACTCCGCGAGCACGGCAGCCTCGTCGTCCTCGAACACCACGTGCACGCTGCCGCACTCGGCCGCCCAGACCGCCCCCGCGTCGCGAAGCTCCAGCCAGCGGGTCCGGCTCTGCATCGCCATCGTGTGCCGCTCGCCCGCCGGCTGCCCCACCGGCCAGACCATGCCGAAGTTGCGGATGCTCGCCCCGCGGGCGGCGTCGCCCCGTTCGAGGAGCGTGACGCGGCGGCCGTGCCGGGCAGCCTCCCAGGCGAAGGCAAGGCCCATGATGCCGCCGCCGACCACGATCACGTCGGTCCGCGCGGTCACGGCCGCCCCTCGAGCGTGGCAAGCGCGGCAGGCAGGCTCCCGATGACGTCCACGACCGCGTGCGCGCCCGCGTTCCGCATCCGCTCGGTGGCAGCGGCGATCAGGTCGGCGCGATGGCTCGGCTCGAGGGCGTCGTGCTCCGCCCGCGTGAGCCCGAGCATGTTGCCCGTCGCCGTCACGCCCACCGCCCACACGCCGGCATGCCGCGCGGCTTCGATGTCGGCGAGCGTGTCGCCCACCGCCACCACGGCGGCTGGCGGCCAGATCCCCGTCTTCTCCATGGCGCGGAAGATCATCCACGGCGCGGGGCGTCCGGCCGCCACCTCCGCCGCGCAGACCGCCGCGTCGGGCACGAAGCCCTGGCGTCGCGCGGCCTCGAGCACCAAGGCCGTCATCGCCGCGTCGTAGCCGGTCGTGACCGCCACCGAGATCCCCCCGGCCCGCAGCGTCGCGACCGCCTCGAGCGTCCCCGGGATCAGGTCGTCGTACTTCGGCAGCGACTCCAGCTGGAGCGGAATGAACTCGGCATACAACCGGTCGAGATCGCCCTCGGCGAATGGCCGGGCATGCGCGGCCTCCCATGCCGCGGCGACCCGCGGCAGGGCGGCGAGGGCCGCGATGTGATCCCGCTTCGCCGTGCCCATCGGGCCGCGGGCCTCGGCCGTGGTCACGGTCACGCCGTGCCGGGCGAACACCTCGACGAACACGCCGGCCGGGGCGGTGGAGCCGAAGTCGATCGTCGTACCGGCCAGATCGGCGACGACGAGGCGAATGGGGGTGCTGGGAGGCATGGTCAGGGCGACGTCCCGCCGAGTTCCGGCCGGAGCACGCCACGGATGAGCGGCACGAACTCGTCCACCGTCGGCGTCTCGGCGCCCGGCACTTTCGCCTCCTCGTCCCAGCGCCGCAACTGCACCGCCGCCTCCCAGTGGGGATTCCGCCGGAACTCCTCCTGGGCCGCCTCGTCCATCGGGCCGCCCTGGAGCATCAGGCTGGTGATGCTCGGCTCGCTCAGCAGCGCCATGTATCCCGGCTCGACCGCCGTCAGATACCGCTTGGCATCGACGTGCAGGCGGATCGGCTCCGTGACTTCCGGGCCGAACCACGGCGCGAGCTTCCGGGCCGCCGTGACCTCGTGGGCATCGTCGATGCCCTCGTCGGGGGCGTCGTCAGGGAGGTCGTG